>NZ_JBAJEX010000006.1 GCF_039822265.1 Thiobacter sp. AK1 | reverse complement strand
GCTGGTGGAGCGCTACCGGAGCCGGTTCGAAGGCTGGAACGTCAAGCATTTCCACGCCTGGTACCGGCGGGAAGGGGCCGTCGTTCCTACACCTGGGTGAAGAATCGCTTGCAGGAGGCGGGGGTGGTCAAGAAGGCCCCGGGGCGGGGCAAACACCGCAAGCGGCGGGCGCGGGCCGCCTGGCCGGGCATGATGCTGCACCAGGACGCCAGTCGGCATGAGTGGGTCACGGGGCGGCACTGGGACTTGGTCGTCTCGATGGATGACGTCACCAACGAGCACTATTCGATGTTCTTCGTCGAGGAGGAAGGCGCGGCCTTCGTGCCCTGGATCGGAGGTAATCTCGATGACATCCTGTGCGAGCAGTAGGAGCGGGGGGGTCGGCAAGGAAAACGCAGTTTCAGCGCAGGCTAACCTGCGCCAGCAGGTCAAGCCGCGTAGCGGCGGCCGAAACTTCAACTGTGTGGCTTTCGAGGGGATGAAGTTGCAAATCCCCACCGACCGTCACCGCATGCATTACGTCAAGGTGAAGGTGCAGGTGCACCGTGACTTGGATGGGAGGATCGCCCTCTTCCACGGCCCACGCTGCCTGGCTCGCTACAATGCCCAAGGGCAGTTGCTCAAACCCAAGTTGCAGACTGCCGCGTAGGTCCGCCGCGGCACCTGACTGTGGGATACCTTCCCACAGGGAACAAGCGGACAGTCTATGCGCCACGAAACCAGGCAGTTCGATTTGTTGACAACCGGTATCCCGCCACCCGCACCGCAGGATTCGACAGCCGAGCAGCCGTTGCCATTGAGCATTCGGCAAATGCGTGAGCACTTCCCGGCGTCCCCGCACAAGCGGGTGGGACAGGACGATGGCCACGAGGCAGCCCCTCCCGGCCTGCACGGGCTTGCGTAGGAATGACGCTTCCGCGGAGCGTGTCCCGTATTAGCAAAAAACCTGGAAGCCTGCTCACCCCCGCCCCATTCACCCCCGCCGCATGCTGTCGAAAAAGTCCTGGTTGTTCTTGGTCGCCCGAATCTTGTCCAGGAGGAATTCCATCGCTGGAAGGTCGCCCCGCGAAGGGTTGAGCAGGGGCCCCGCGACAGCGGGGATGCGACCCCGTAGCGGGGCAAGACCTGGAAGCCTGCTCACCCCCGCCCCATTCACCCCCGCCGCATGCTGTCGAAAAAGTCCTGGTTGTTCTTGGTCGCCCGAATCTTGTCCAGGAGGAATTCCATGGCTTCCAGGTCGTCCATCGGATACAGGAGTTTGCGCAGGATCCAGATCTTTTGCAGCACGTCCGGCTTGATGAGGAGCTCTTCGCGCCGCGTGCCAGAGCGGTTGACGTTGATGGCTGGGTAGATGCGCTTCTCCGCCATGCGTCGGTCGAGATGGATCTCCAGGTTGCCGGTGCCCTTGAACTCCTCGTAGATCACGTCGTCCATGCGGCTGCCGGTGTCGATGAGGGCGGTGGCGATGATGGTGAGCGAGCCGCCTTCCTCGATGTTGCGCGCGGCGCCGAAGAAGCGCTTGGGCTTCTGGAGGGCGTTGGCGTCCACGCCACCGGTGAGCACCTTGCCGGACGCCGGCTGCACGGTGTTGTAGGCACGCGCCAGGCGGGTGATGGAATCGAGCAGGATTACCACGTCCTTTTTGTGTTCCACCAGGCGTTTGGCCTTTTCGATCACCATTTCCGCCACCTGCACGTGACGCGTGGCGGGCTCGTCGAAGGTGGAGGCCACCACCTCGCCGCGCACCGTGCGCGACATCTCCGTCACTTCCTCCGGTCGTTCGTCGATGAGCAGAACGATCAGCACCACATCCGGATGGTTGGCGGTGATGGCATGGGCGATGTGCTGCAGCATCACGGTCTTGCCGGTCTTGGGCGGCGCCACCAGCAGCCCCCGCTGGCCCTTGCCGATGGGGGCGATCATGTCGATCACCCGGCAGGTGATGTTTTCTTCCGCCTTGATGTCCCGCTCCAGGGTGAGCATCTCGGTGGGATGCAGCGGTGTCAGGTTCTCGAACAGGATCTTGTTCTTGGCATTCTCCGGCGGCTCGCCGTTGACGGTGTCCACCTTTACCAGGGCGAAATAGCGCTCGCCGTCCTTGGGCGTGCGAATCTCCCCCTGGATGGTGTCGCCGGTGTGCAGGTTGAAGCGGCGGATCTGGCTGGGCGAGACATAGATGTCGTCGGGGCCGGCCAGATAGGAGGTATCTGGCGAACGCAGAAAGCCAAAGCCATCCTGGAGCACCTCCAAGGTGCCCTCACCGTAGATGCTTTCGCCCTTGCGGGCCTGGTTCTTGAGGAGAGCGAAGATCAGATCCTGCTTGCGCATGCGCGCAGCATTCTCGATTTCGTTGGCGACGGCCATGTCCACCAGTTCGGAGACATGACGCCTTTTGAGGTCGGAAAGATGCATAGACTCGTGGAACGAAGAACGGTTGAGGAAGGGGTTGAAACGCGGAGCGGGCCCGGCGGACCGAATAAATGCCACCGGCAACGTGGTCGGGCCCCTTGCTGTGGATTGTTGGGGACCCGGCCGAAGAACTTCAGATGGGAAAATAGACGCTTTAAGTGTTGCTGTCAATGAAGGCGGTGAGCTGGGACTTGGACAGCGCGCCCACTTTGGTTGCCTCCACGTTGCCGTTCTTGAAGATCATCAGGGTAGGGATGCCGCGGATGCCATACTTGGGTGGCGTGGCCTGGTTTTCGTCTATGTTGAGCTTCGCCACCTTGATCTTGCCGGCGTATTCCTGGGCCACCTCGTCCAGGATGGGAGCGATCATCTTACACGGCCCGCACCAGTCTGCCCAGAAATCTACCAGCACGGGGAGTTCGGACTGCAACACCTCCTGTTCGAAGGAGTCGTCGGTGACGTAGTGAATGTGTTCGCTCATGGCATCCTCGCTAGACGAAAAAGCCGCCGGTTAGGCGGTTTGGTGAAGGGCTAATGGTTTGATTTATTGGGACTGGAATCCGGTAAGCCAAGGGTATGCTAACGAAAAACCCGCCCCTTGGGAAGCATGCCGCCGGTTTTGCTCAGTGCCCGCGCCAAGGCTACAATCAGGGCTTCTTTCCGCTTGATTCGAGGCAGGTGCCATGGCCTACGTCGTTTGCGAAGCCTGTATCCGCTGCAAGTACACCGACTGCGTGGACGTCTGCCCCGTGGACTGCTTCCACGAGGGCCCCAACTTCCTGGTGATCGACCCGGACGAGTGCATCGACTGCACCTTGTGTGTGGCGGAATGTCCGGTGGAAGCCATCTATGCGGAGGACGACGTGCCCGAGGACCAGCGCGATTTCATCGCCCTCAACGCCGAGCTCGCCAAGGTATGGAAGGTGATCACCGAGCGCAAGGATCCACTGCCAGACGCGGAGGAGTGGGCCAAGGTCAAGAACAAGCGCGACCAGCTCATCCGCTGAGGGCCTGCGGCGCGCTTTGTCCCACCCGCGCGTGACCCTGGACGCCCTCTCCGCCCACACCGAGACGGTACCTCCCGCCGCCGCGCTGGAAGAGGCCGCGCAGCGCCTGATCGCCCAGCACGCCGATGCCTTGCCAGATCTGTCCGGCCTCATCGTGCTCCTGCCCAGCCTGCATGCCGTCGCCCCCTTCGCGCGGGCGCTGGCGCAGGCCGCGGGTCGATCCACCCTGATTCTGCCCCGCCTCACCACCCTGCCCCAGCTCGCCGCGCAAATGCCTCTGTTGCAGCCGACGACATCCGAGCTCGAGCGCCAGGGACTGCTCTACGGCGCCCTGCGCGAGCGGGGCTGGTTGCGCGAGCAAGACCGCTGGAGCATGGCACGGGCGCTTATGAGCCTGTTCGATGAGCTCACCTTGCACCGGGTGGCCTTGCCCGAGGACGAGGCAGACTTCGCCCGCCGTCTTGCGGCGGCCTATGGCGCGCGCGAGGGCCCATCCCTGCGCTTCGAGGCCCGCCTGGTGCACAGCCTCTGGCAGGTGCACAATGCCGTATTGGCCGATCGCCCAGATGCGACGGCGGCCTACGTGTTGCGTCTTTCCCGTCTCGCACGCGAGGCGCCCGCGCCCCTTTATGCCGTGGGTCTTGGCCAGCTTGCGCCGGTGGAGGTGGAGTGTCTCCTCCGTTATGCCGAGCGCCAGCCGGTCCGCGTGTTCGCCCCCGCCCTGCTGGAGGCAAGTAAGGACCCTGTGCAGGAGGTGTTGGCCGCGGCCTGGATGGCCGGCCCGGACACGCTGGGGGAGCGGGCGCTTCGACTGCGTGAACGTCATCCGGCAAGCCCCCTCGCCAACCGCTTGCGTCTTTCGGCTGCCCACGGTCTGGAACAGGCAGCGCAGCTTGCCGAGCATAAGCTGCGCCGTTGGCTCGCCGAAGGCAGGCAAAGCATCGCCATCGTGGCCCAGGACCGGCTGGCGGCACGGCGGCTGCGGGCGCTTTTGGAACGCTGCGACATCCTGGTGTCCGACGAAACGGGCTGGACGCTGTCCACGGCGGCGGCCGCTTCGGTGGTGATGCGCTGGCTGGATCTAATGGCCAGCGACTTCCATCACCGGGAACTCCTCGATTTCCTGAAGTCGCCGCTTATCTTCTCGGATGTGCCCGCGCCGGCGCGACGGGAAGCGGTGTACGAGCTGGAGCGACTCATTCGCAGCCGCAATCTAGTCTCGCGGCTCGCCCACTACCGGATTGCGGCGCGCGAGACGGGTTCCACAAGCCTGGCCCTGCTCGACCGCCTGGAAGCGGCGCGCAGACTCTGGCCGCGCGAGGCTAAACCACTTGCCGACTGGTTCGCCACGCTACGGCAGACGCTGGACGGCCTGGGTATCACCCAGGCCCTGCGGGCGGATCTCGCCGGCGCGCAATTGTTTGCGCTGCTCGCCACCCTGGAAGAGGATGCACAGAAAACACCTGGTCGCTTCCATCTCGCCGAGTGGCGGCGGCTGCTGGACGAAGCCCTGGAAGCGACCACCTTCCGCGATGCCAGCATCGACAGCCCCGTAGTGTTCACCCATCTGGCGGCGACGCGGCTACGCCGCTTCGATGGCGTCATCCTGTTGGGCGCCGGCGCTGAGGAACTGCCGTCGCGCCCCGAGGGCAGCCCCTTCTTCAACGAGGCCGTGCGCGCCGAGCTCATGCTCCCCACGCGCCGGCAGACGCTGGAATCCCAGCGCAAAGATTTGGCCGGCCTGCTCTCGGGGGCAAACGAGGTGCTCGCCATCTGGCAAAGCGAAAAGGATGGGGAAACCCATCTGCCCAGCCCCTGGTTCGACGTGCTGGCCACGCTGCACGAAATGGCCTGGGGGGATGATCTCGCCCTGCGCGAGGAGTTGCGCCCGATCTCGCCGCCACGCAGCGGCGCGACACCGCGGCCTGCCCCGCGCCTGGCGCCGGCGCAGGTGCCCACCCGCATTTCCGCCAGCGGCTACAACAGCCTGCTGGCCTGTCCCTATCAGTATTTCGCCCGTCACGTGCTTGGCCTCAACGAGGAAGACGAGGTGACGGTGGAAATGGAAAAGCAGGATTTCGGCCAGGTGGTGCATCGCATCCTGGCCCGCTTCCACGCTCGCCATCCCGTCATCACGCGACTCGGCGAAGAAGAGGCCGAGCGAATCCTGCGCGCCATCACCGAGGAAGTGTTCGCGCCGCTTTTGGCGCAAAACTACCTCAACCACGCCTGGAAGCTCGCCTGGGAGGCGGTTTTACCCGACTACCTCGCGTGGCAGCGTAGCCGCGAGCAAAACGACTGGCGCGTGGCCGGCCAGGAAATCGCCCGCCGTCGCCGGCTCGCGCTCGACGACGGCACGGCCGTGGAGCTCGTCGGCACCCTGGACCGGCTGGACCGCGCCGATGACCGGCTGGCGGTGCTGGACTATAAAACCGGCGATCCCAGCCGCCTGCGCAAGCGGCTAAAGGATGCGGGCGAAGACGTGCAGTTGCCGGTCTATGCCCTGCTCGCTGGAGAGCAAGTGGCGGAAGCCGCCTACATTGTCCTCGCCAAAGAGGGCCCGACACTGGTGCCATTCGCCCGTGATATTGCCAGCGAGGCCGCTTTGGTAGAGGCGCGGCTCGTGAACATCCTGGGGAACTTGCGGGCCGGTGCGCCCCTGCCCGCCCATGGACGTGAGGAGAGCTGCCGCCATTGTGAAATGGCGGGCCTGTGCCGACGCGCCTTCTGGGAGACCCTGCCATGAGTAGCGCCAGCGGCCTTGTGCGTCAGGCCCTGGATCCTCACGCCAGCGTGGTGGTGGAAGCCTGCGCAGGCAGCGGCAAGACATGGCTACTGGTGTCACGCATCCTGCGTCTGTTGCTGGCCGGCGCCGAGCCTTCCCAGATTCTCGCCATCACCTTCACCCGCAAAGCCGCGCAGGAAATGCAGGCCCGCCTCAACGCGTGGCTGCGCATGCTCGCCACCTGCACGGAAGGGGAAGCACGTGAGTTTTTGCTCGCGCGTGGCCTCACCGCCCAAGCCCTCCCCGACGTGCTGCCGCGGGCGCGGCACCTGTTCGAGCACGTGGCTGCCGCCGAGCCCGGGCCCACCATCGACACCTTCCACGGCTGGTTTCTGAAGATCTTGCGCCACGCGCCCTTGGCTTTCGCCGCGGCGGGTAACGTTACCCTGCTGGAGCACACGGCGGCGCTGCGGGAGCAAGCCTGGCAGGATTTTGCTGACCGCCTCGCCGCTCAACCGGACGGACCGGAAGCCCAGGCACTGGGCACGTTGTTCCGGGAATGGAGCCTTTCCAACACCCGCAAGGCGCTCGACGATTTCTTGCACAAGCGCACGGAATGGCAGGCCTACACCCGTGGCGCCGACGACCCACTAGCCCATGCCGCGGTCCGCTTGCGCGAAACCCTGGGCCACGTCCCAGGGCGGGATGCGGTGGCGGAATTTTTTGCCGCCGGCGGTGAAGAGGACGCCCATTTCCTCGCCCACCTCATGGCGCAGGGGACGGAAAAACAGCGTACCTGCGCCGCCACCCTGGCCCGCGACGGGCGCGCCGACGAGGACTATTTCCTGGCGATCCGCGAAGTCGCCCTGACCCGCGAAGGCACGCTGCGCAAGGAATGGGTCAAACTTGCCGAGCGCCATGGCGGCCCAGAGGCGTTGCAACGCTGCGAGCGGCTTGCCCAACGGCTGCGCGACGTAGAGGAGGCGCGGCTTGTCGCCCGTATCCAGTCTCTCAACGAAGCGGCCTTGCGCTGTGGCGCCGCTTATTCTGACCACTATCAGCGTCTCAAGGAAGCGCGCGGCGCGCTGGACTTCGCCGACATCGAGCTATTCGCCTGGCGGCTTCTGGCGCAAGGCGACTACGCCGAATACCTGCAGTACAAGCTGGATGCCCGCTACCGCCACATCCTGCTGGACGAGTTCCAGGACACCAATCCCGTGCAGTGGCAGATCCTCAAGACCTGGCTCGCGGCGGCCGAGGCCGCGGATCGTCGTCCCACGGTGTTCCTGGTGGGCGATCCCAAACAGTCCATCTATCGCTTCCGGGGCGCGGAGGCACGCCTGTTCGATCTGGCCAAGGATTGGCTCATGCGCCACTATGGCGCAGTGTATCTCGCCCAGGACGAATCGCGCCGCTGCGCGCCCGCGGTGATCGATCTGGTCAACCGCGTGTTCCAAGACGTGTCGGACTTTCCCCATTTCCGTTCCCACACGGCCCACGACGCGACCCTGCCCGGCGGCGTGCTCGTGCTGCCCCTCGCGCAAGTCCAGGAAGAGGCGGCTGCGCCACGCGCCACGTTGCGCGACCCGCTGCGAGAACCCCGACCCGAGGACCAGGACGCCCACGCCCTGGAAGCCAGCCAGCTCGCCGCCACCCTGCGCGACCTGGTGGGTCGGCTGCCGGTGCGTGAGGGAAAGACCGAGCGGCCCGCCCGCTTCCGCGACATCATGGTGCTCACCCGGACGCGCACGCCCCTCATCCACTTCGAACAGGCCTTCAAGGCCGCAGGCATTCCCTACCTGACCGCACGTCAAGGCGGGCTGCTCGACACCTTGGAAGCAGCCGACCTCACCGCGCTGCTGGAATTCCTAGTGCTGCCCTTCGCCGATTTGCGTCTCGCCCAGGTGTTGAAGAGCCCCCTGTTCGGCGCCGACGACGCGGACCTGCTGCTGCTGGCGGGCCGCAACGAGCGCACCTGGTGGCAGCGCTTAACCGCCCTGGTGGCGGAAGGCCAGGCGCCGCCCTGTCTTGCGCGCGCGGCGGAACACTTGGACCGCTGGCGCAGCCTCACGGACCGGCTGCCGGTACATGACCTGCTCGACCGCATCTACTTCGAAGGCGAGCTGCACGCCCGTTACGCCGCGGCGGTTCCCGCAGCGCAACAGGCGGGCGTGCAGGCCAATCTGCACGCCTTCCTGGAGCTCGCCCTGAAGATACAGAGCGGCCGCTACCCCTCCCTGCCCCGTTTCCTACAGGAGCTGGCCGCCTTGCGCGAGGCTGGCGAAGAGGCGCCGGACGAGGGCACGACGGATGCCGGGGGCGATGCCGTGCGCATCCACACCATCCACGGCGCCAAGGGGCTGGAGGCCCCCATCGTCTGTCTCATCGATGCCCAGCGCCGACCCAACGCCAACGACAGTTACCGGGTGCTGGTTAAGTGGCCGCCGGGCGCGGATGCGCCCACCCATTTCTCCTTCTACACCAAGCAGGACGAGCGCGACCGCGCGCGGCTCACTTTTTTGCAGGAAGAAGCGCGGCTGACCCGCAACGAGGAACTCAACCTGCTATACGTGGCCCTCACGCGGGCAAAGCAATATCTGATCGTGAGCGGCTCGGGCAAGCCGCAAGCAGAAAGCGGCTATGGCCGCATCCTGGCGGCGCGATGCAGCCATCCCCTCGATCTCGCCACTCTGCCGCCGCCCGTGGCCGCAACCGCCCCGCCCGCGCCCATAGACGCGCCCGTGGCCCCGCCCGCCGCGACAGCCGTGGGCCGGCGACTGGCTCCTGTCCACACGCCTGCCATCCAGCGTGGCATTGCCCTGCACCGCATCCTGGAAGTGCTCACCACACCGGCAGGCCCCCACCTCGACGACGCGCTGCGGCGGGAGCTGGGGCTTGCCCAGCCGGAATTCGAGGCCCTCTTGGAAGAAGCGAAAACGCTACTTACCGCCCCCCAGCTCGCCCGCTTCTTCGCAGACGGCCAATATCGCCGCGCAGTGAACGAACTTTCCTATGTGGGCCAAGACGGCGAGTTGCGCCGCATCGACCGTCTGGTGGAATTCGACGACGAAGTGTGGATCCTCGACTACAAGATGGGGGAGAGCGCCCCGGCCAATCCACCTGCGGCATACCGCGCCCAGCTCGCCGCCTATCGCGCGGCCATGGCGCCCATCTATCCCGAGCGGCGCGTGCGTGCCGCGGTGATCTTCGCCGATGGGCGGCTGATGGAAATCCTCGCGGATGACATGCGTGACTGATAGCTTCCCACTGCCGGCAATCGCGGCCAAAGCTGCTCCCACAGGGGGCGCGCCGCTTTAACAGCGATCTCGAGGCGGCAACCGCGTCGTCACCCTATCGCCTGCGGCCCGCGCCAACCACTGGGTTTCAGCGCCGGGGCGCGGCAAGCCGCGCATAGGCGCTGGCGCTAAACAGGAAGACCAAGGAAAGCGCAACTTCCAGCAGGGCCAGGCGCGAGGCCGGTGGCGCATCGGATGCGGCACGCACGATCCCCTCGGCGAAATAGAGCAGGATCAACATGGCCGACCACTGGTAGGTGTAACGCCTGCCGCGCAGGATGCCGAACAAGGGCAAAAGCAGCGGCAACACCTTGAGCACGAAAAACGACCCGCCGGGGCGCAGCGGCGCCCAGACGAGCTCCCAACCCAGGCAGAGGAAAATGAGCGCGGTGAGACTGATGATGGCACCGTAGTGGGCGACAGCGAGCCTCATCAGCCACCTCGATCAGCTTGCGCCAGGTTCACCAGCGCCTGGCGCACGCCCTGTGCATCCCATACCGGCTGGGCAAAGTCGATGCGCAATAGCCGGTCCCCGACGCGCAGATCGAAGCCATCGCAATCGATGCCCACCAGGCTGACCGCCCCCGGCGGCGCCACGCCCGCTCGCCGCGCATAGCGGCTGAGCACATCCCGGTGTTCCCGGTTCATGTGGGCGATGATTTCGTCCTCCACTTCCGCGAGCCGGCTTGCCAGGGCGAGATAATCGCCGGCGGTCACCCATACCGCCGCGCCGAAGCCGGGGATGCTGCGTAGCCGCACCGGCTCGAGGCGCCAAAAGGCAAAATCCAGCGCGAGGTAATCCGCCGCGTGGGGCAGATAGCGCAAATAGCGCGCGCGGCACTGCTCGATTTCGCCGTCCGGCACCAGGCGCGCCTCGCCTACCAGGGTAAAACGCGGAGAAGCCAGCACGTAGCCCTGCCACACCTCGGCCGCGGCGAGACTGAGACGCGCTTGATAGTGCAGGTTGCGGGTGTGTTCCGCCAGCGCACTGATCAGCATCACGGGCCGCCCCTGGTGGTCCGCCACGTATTCCACGAAGGACGCATAGGGAAAGCCCGGCATGTCGTGGGAATGGGTGGCGATCACGCCGGTGTGGCAGCGGCGCACAAGGCGCCGCGCGCGTTCTGCTGGATTCATGGCCCCTCCGATGGCTTACTCGGCGTGGCGATTATCCTCCATTTCCCACCGGCCGGCCTTCACCTTGACGCTCGCGAAGAGGCGATGCTACCGTCCGCCCCATGTCTGCCCGCCCCGCCCCGTGGCGCGTCCTGCGCCGCAGTCCGGCTTTCCTGCGCTTCGTCCTGCAGCGCTTCCTCGCGGATCGCTGCCCTCAGACCGCCGCGGCGCTGGCCTACACCACGCTGCTTGCCCTGGTGCCCTTGGTGACCGTGGCCCTGGTGGTGCTGGCGGCCTTCCCGGTGTTCGAGGAGATCATCACCGCGCTGAAGATTTTCTTGCTCACCCACATGGTGCCGGAGATCGCGGGCAGAATCATCACCGTTTACATGCTGCAGTTTTCGGAAAAGGCAGCGCGCCTCACCCTGGTGGGCATTGCCTTTCTCATGCTCACCGCCTTGATGCTGATGCACACCATCGAGGAATCGTTCAACGCCATCTGGCGCGTGCGTCAGCCGCGGCGACTCGCCCAGCGGTTCGTCACCTACTGGGCCGTGCTTACGGTCGGGCCGCTGCTCCTGGGTGCGAGTCTTTCCATCACGTCCTATCTGGTGAGCCTGTCCTTGGGTTACACACAACGCATCCCGTTCATCGGCGTGTACCTGCTGCGGCCGGTGCCCCTCGTGCTGATGTCGCTCACTTTCGCCCTGCTCTACATGCTGGTGCCCAACCGGTCGGTGGCATTCCGGCACGCGCTGGCAGGTGGGCTGGCAGCAGGACTTGCCTTCGAACTCATGAAAAAGGGCTTCGCCTGGTACATCACCAGTTTTCCCACCTTTCGCCTGGTCTATGGCGCCTTCGCGGCCTTACCCATCTTTCTCGTCTGGGTCTATCTCTCCTGGCTGGTGGTGCTGGCGGGCGCGGTGATCACCGCGAGCCTGCCCGCCTGGATGGCGGGCGCGACGGCAACTAGGCACAAACCCGGCTGGCATTTCGTCGCCGCGCTGGAGTTGCTGCTCGCGCTGGCCGCCGCCCAAGAGCAGGGCGAAACGCGCACACTTGAGGCCTTGCGGCGAGGACTCCCGGCCGATGTCGAGGAAACGGAGGCGCTGCTCGACACGTTGCGCACCGCCGGTTTGGTCGCCCGCAGCGACAATGGTGACTGGCTGCTGGCGCGGGCGCCGGGACACATCGCCTTGCGCGACGTGCATCGGCTATTTGTCTGGGATGCCAAGGCCACGTCCAGCCGCCATCCCGGCATCACCCGTTTCCTCGCCGCCCTGGCCGAAACGGGTGAGGGCGTGCTGGCGGCCACGCTGGCCGATCTCGCCGCCGGGCATCATTCCTGAAAGTCCGAAAGCCTACCGCAGGCAATCGCCCCACGCGGGCCACGGCGTCCTACTCGAACGCGAAGATCTCGAAACTGTCGGTCTGTTCCAGAAGCTGGCCGGCGCGCACGATGCGGCTTTCGTCTGCGCTGCGCAGCTCCAGCTCCCGCCGTGGATGAAACGTGCCGCGCGTGGCGAGCAGCCGCTCTGGCTGTTTCAGGGTAGGCATCGCAGGCAGCAGCAGCGCCGGCTGATAGGGGGCATCCGCCGCGGTGATGGTGGGTCGCACCGCGACGGGCAAGGCGCGGGGAGCGACGAACTGAGCCCCGACATGGAGGCGCTCACCGGTTTCGGTTTGGATCCAGCGCACCGCGGCGATGCCCCAGTCTCCTTGGCCGGTGCGCAAGCCGATCACATCGCCGACCCGGATGCGAGTCGCGCCCTGGGGCTCGTTGACCAGGGCCACACCGCCTGCGCTTTCATTGACCACTTGCCAAGTGGCGCAGTTGTAGGTGGCGTGCTGACCGGTGCGGTCGCCGGCCTGGGCCAACTGCACTGTAATTTGCATTTCCTCTTCCTGTTCGGGCCGCGCGGCGCCAAGCAGATCGTTCGTGCCCGCCAGGGTATGGTAGAGCGCGGACAACCCTGTGCAGATGTAGGCGGATTGATCTGCCGCCAAACGCTGGAACACCCGCTTGGGGCCTAGCCCCCACTGGGGCAGCAGGCGCTTCAACAAGGCGCGCGTGGCCGGATCGGCGGCTTCCGGCAGACCCGCATCCGCGGCGGACCGACCCGCCTCCACCGCTTGCAACTGCTGGTGCAGATGCCGCACGAAGGGCAGCGTGTTGAGGAGGATGTCGCTGCGGGCGTCAGTAGCGCCGCTGTGTTGAGCCAGTGGCCGCGGCGGCCTGTCCTCATCCAGCCGCACCAGGAACAAGCCGTGAGGCACGTCCGCTTTTGCCACGGGTTGCAACAGCGCCAACCCGGCGGTGCGGGCCAGATAGGCCTTCACCCGCGCCAGCTGGCCCTGCAAGAGCCGGTAGGGATCGGCCAGGGCGGTGAGGAGGATGCGCTTGTAGCTGTCGTTGACGCTGCCGCCCCCTTCCTCGGACGGCAGCGGTGTGTCGTGGTGCTGCTCCCGCGCCGCATACCAGTACACCTGGTTAAGCTCGGCCCACAGCCCCGCGGGCGTGGGCGCATAGGTTTCGTAACAGATGTCGAGCAGTTCCCCCAGACCCTCGACGATGCGCGCAGCGGCAAGGGGCACCAGTTTCTGTCCACCCAGCACGATGCGCCGCTGGGCGAGTTCCATCAGCGTAAGCTTGTAGCCATTGGTGAGCTCGCTCACGAGTTCCCGCGCCAGCTGGGCCGCCTGTTTGGGCCGCCCGCCCAGGGGAAGGGGTCGCCCCTCATATTCCTGACGTAGCGCGGGCAACAGGGCATGGATGGTCTGACGATATTGGCCGAGAAAGCGCAGGCGCGCCTCTTCGGAAAGCCGCACGCCCCGGCTCGCCACCAGGGCATCCGTCAGCTTGCGCGCAGCCTCGAAGCCGTTGGCCAAGGGCAGGGCTTCCAGCCATTCCTTCACCTGCCGGGGTCGCGTCTCCAGCACGATGCCCGAAGGCCGGGAAAGCGCTGGGATGGACAGCTTGAGGGTCATAGCGTCTTCTTTCCGCCCCTGGCACGACTGACTGTATCGCGGGATTGTGACATAGGGGCCAAGGGCGCGGCAATCGCGATCATGCCAGCAGAATGCCTCCACCCGTCAGCGCCGCAGGCGCCAGGCGAGCGCCAGGGCGCACGCGGCCAGCGCCCAGACGATCACCGCCCCCGCGGGCAGATCCCACAGGGCCGAGGCGGCCAAGCCTAGGGCGTAGCCCGCCGCACCGCACGCCAGGCCCAGGGGCACGGCACGCGCCTTAGGCAGGTGACGCACGGCCAGCGCCGGCACGATCAGGCTGGCGAACACCAAATACACCCCCACCATCTGCACCGACGCCGTGACCGCGCAGCCGAACACGCCATAGAACAGGAAGCGGGCCCGACTGCGGCGGCCAAGATAAAGTACGCCTGCGAGCACGGCGGTGACCCCCGCCAGGGCTGCCACCTGGGACCAGCCCACCCACAGGATCTGGCCGGCCAGCATATCCTGCAAATGCTCCCCGCCGTGGGGATTGTGGACCACCAGCAGAATGCCTGCGCTCGCCGCCAGCACGAATAGCACGCCGATCAGCGCTTCCTGCACCTCGGGCCAGCGTCTTTCCGCTTGGGTCAGGACGAATCCCCCCAGGAGGGCGGCGCCCACCGCGACCAGTTGCATGGCCAGGCCATGGGCTTCCCAGCCCGCCAGTTCCGCTCCCAGCACGCCCAGCGCCGCGAGCTGGGCGATGGCCAGGTCGATGAAGACGATGCCCCGCGCCAGCACCTGCAGCCCCAGGGGCACGTGGGTGACGAGCACCAACAGGCCGGCCACGAAGGCGGGCGCAAGCAAGCTGGGATCCAGGGTATTCATCGCGCCGCCTGCGCCGCCAACAGGCGGTTCAGAATGTCATCGAACAGCGTGTATAGATCGCGCGCTTGCGGCGTACCGCCCACGGTGGCTGGCAAGGCGACGGCGGGAATGCCTGCGCGCTCGGCTAGCCACACCGAGGCGCGCTCATCCTGGTAACTTGCGCGCAGCACCATTCGCGCGGGCTCGCGCCGCAAGGCCTCCAGCACCGCGGCGAGATGGGCGGCGGAGGGCTCGATGCCGGGCTTGGGTTCCAGCACCGCGACTTCCTTCAAGCCTAGCCAATGGAAGAGGTATTCGAACACCTTGTGATGCACCACCACCGGCATGTTCCTGAGCGGCGCGGCCTGCTTCTCCCAGCGCGCGATCGCCGCCTGAAAGCGCCCCCTGAAGTCCTCGAGCCGCGCCCGATAACGGGCTTCGTTGGCCGGGTCCAGTTCACCCATGCGCGCGGCGAGCGCCTCCGCCACCCGTAGCAGGTTGCGGGGGTCGAGCTGGATATGGGGATTGCCCGCGGGATGCACGTCGCCCTCGGCGCGATCCACCCGCAGCGGCACCTCGAGCAACCGCACGGCGGTGGCGGCCTCGAAGTAGCCCCGCCGTCCCGGTTGCACCTTGGGATTGGCCGCCTGGCGCAGCACCAGTGGCAACCATCCCACTTCCAGATCGGCGCCCGTGCACACCACCAGATCGGCCGCGCGGGCGCGGGCGATGAGGCTGGGACGGGCCTGGATGCGATGGGGATCCTGGAGCGCCGTGGTCGCCTCGTAGGCATGCACCTGATCGCCCCCGATTTCCCGCGCCAGCGCAGCCCATTCTGGCTCGCAGGCAAAGACCTCCAGCGCCGCCTGAGCGGGCAGCGCCAACAGCAACAAGCAAAACGCGAACAGTTTTTTCAGCATGGCAAATCTCCACTATCGAGGCAGACGTCCCTGCGCGAGACCTTTCCCTCGTCCGCGCGAGCGGGTATCACGGTCCACACGCAGGCCGTCCGCGATCTTGTAACGCTCGCAACCAGAATGGCCGCGATTCAAAAGGCATGGGCGCCATGCGCCCCCAGCGAGAGCACGTACTGCAAAAAGACCTGGTTGTCCGTCACGTCCCGCCGCGCGGCGTCGCGGGAAAACTGCAAGCGGAAGCGACTGTATTCCGACGGGCTGTAATCCACCATCATGCTGGCGCGATGGGGATCGTAGGCAGCGAGGAGAGGCAGTTGGCCGGTGTTGGCACCCGCATCCAGCGTCCCCGCATGCAGCCGGTCGTAACGAAGCCCCACCCGCCAGCGTGGCATGAATTGATAGACGCCTTGCGCATACCAGCCGGACTGCACACTGCGAAAGCCATCAGTAAACTCGTTCGAGCCTCCCAGGTCGTAGGTGAGACTGCCTTCGCTTCCGGCACGGTAATACTCCGACTGGAACTTGAAGTGGCGGACGCTTGGGTTACCCGCCGGCGCCCACTTCCACACCAGACTGGCAAGCCACAGATTGGAGCGGCCCGCGAAGGTGTTGGTGACGAGGTTGCCGCTGGCGTCATCTGTCTGGAACTGCCGGTCCCGCGGCCGCGTCTGCAGATAGGACAGGCCCGCCAGCCAGGCGTGGCTCACCCCCACGTCGCCACCGATGCGCGCCCCCAGCGACCACGCCCCGACCCCGTTCTTGTTACGTTCCGCTCCCGGGAAATTTTGGCCGCGGCCGACCTCCGCACCCAGCTCCAGGAAAGTCTCCGTGGGAGCGAGCCACTTCAGCTGCACCCCGTCTTGGGCATATTGCCCGCCCAGGAAGGCCTGCTGCGCCAGGGGTGCATCCACGAAGTCCCAGGCATGGGCGTGTTGCTCGTTGATGTAGCCAATGCCGGAGTAGAAGCGCCCAGCCTTGAGCGTGAAGCCCTTGGGCAGAGCCAGCGTCTGCAGATAGGCGTTCTCCACCGCGATCGAATTATCGGGGGCGGCGGCGAGCATGAATTCCCCTCGCAAATACGGATCGATGTTGGCGGCCAGCACGAGTTCGGACTCGCCCAGACTGAAACTGCGCGGCGGCGGCCCCACCTCGCCGCCGCTGGGCACGAACCCATCCAACCGGCAGCTCGCCGGATCGCGCTGCAGATTGGCGTAGGTGCCCGAGAGAATCAAAGAGATCGCCGGATTGAAGGCCGTGGCGGTGTTGCTGGGGCTGGGCTGCGCCCCCACGGACGCGCGCTCACGCTCGGCTTGGGCAAGTTTCGCCTCCAGTGCCGCGATGCGCGCCTCGTACTGACTGCGCAGGGCTTCAATTTCCGCGCGCAGCGCGGCGATGTCGGCATCCGCCGCCCAGGCGAATGCGGGCAAGGCGGCCAGAAGGCCGCCTGCGATGCAATGACGCAGGAACATAATCCCTCCTCGCAAAGAAGCTGTTCACGGCCGAGCCCGGCATCGGGCTCGGCCACCGAAACCACTTCAGGCAAGGACGGGTGGCGCGCGGGAACGGGTGGCAGTGAAGAAGCGCGGAGAAAAGCCCTGCGCCGGCGCAGGCACGGCCAGCGGCACGGGTGAAGCAGGCGCGAACAGGAGCGGCTGCGGCGTAAGCCCCGCACCCAGAGGCGCGTGCGCCACGCATTGCTCGCAGGCCGGCGAATGGGGCAGCTGCTTCTCCGCCGGCGCCCGGCTGCCATGCAAGTGACTCAAGGCATGGACGAACCCACCCTGCTGCGCGAACAGCAGCGCAGCTGCGAGTAGCAAAGACAGCCAGATGCGGCGCACGTAACCCCCGTTGGGCAAGCGGCTCATACTATTGCGCGTTACGTGAGTAGGCAACAGTCTTGTGTCGTCCCCGCGAAAGCGCTGACCCTGGAAAATGGCGAAGAATACACTGGATTCCCGCTTTCGCGGCAATGACGTTTGACTTACGCAGCCTGGCAACGACTTGCGTCACGCTCAATAGCAGCGTGGTGGGTCGAGCACAAGACGCTGGATTCCCACAGAAAACAGTGTCCCCGTGGCGGCTGGGCGTAGGCCACGGCCGGTTCAGTCCCCGCGCAGCGTAAGCTGGGCGTGGCCGCTTGCCAGTTCCAGCAGCAAATCGAGCTCGCAGTATTCCGGCTGCGGCTCCACCGGTGTGGGATCATCTGCACAGCTACAGCCGGCGAGGATGCCAGCATAGAACACGCCCACCCGTGCCCGCACCACGTTGTCCGTGCCCTCCACCCGGATCACACGCACCTGGTGAGGTTCGGGCGCCAGATGACTGGTCCCGCTAAGGCCTTCATTAAGTGGCAACGCCTCAGGCGGCAGGGCTTCCAACTCTCTTTGCAGCACGGTGAGGAAGTCCTCGCGACCCCAGGCGCGGGCAGACAACGGTAGCTTCAGGGGACTCGACATAGCAATCCTTTCAGATACCCACCCTCCGGAAACGATAGCCGCACCGGGTGGTCGGGACTTTGGTGGAAGCGCGCGACGATGCTTGCTTCCACGCCCGCATCGAGCGCGGCACCGGCGACGATTTTCTGGAACAGCGCTTCGGAGACACCGCCCGAGCAGGAGAAGGTCGCTAGCCACCCACCCGGCGCCAGCAGACGCAAAGCCAACCAGTTGATGTCCTTGTAACCCCGCGCGGCTTTTTCGACCTGGGCCGCAGTGGGCGCGAACTTGGGCGGATCCAGCACGATGAGGTCGAAACGTCGCCCGGCATCTCGATAGGCGCGCAGCATACGGAAGACGTCGCCTTCCACCCATTCCACGCGCGCGGCATCGAAACCATTGAGTGCCAGCTGGCGCTGGCCCCAGGCCAGTGCCTCGCCGGCGCTATCGATGGAGGTGACGTGGGTCGCCCCCTGCGCCAGGGCATGCAGCGTAAAGCCACCGGTGTAGCAAAAACAATTGAGCACGCGTCGCCCCTGCGCCAACCGACCCACTGCCTGCCGGTTGACCCGCTGGTCCAGATAGAAGCCGGTCTTGTGCCCACGGTGCACGTCCACCAGGAAACGCACGCCCGCTTCGACAATCTCGATCGCCTCCGGTGGCGCATCACCGCGCAACACGCCGACGCGTGGGGCAAGCCCTTCCAGCGCGCGCACGTCCAGGTCGGAACGCTCGAACACACGGGCCACGCCCGGCAGCGCCATGAGCGCATCGGCAATAGTCTCGCGCCAGGCGTCCGCGCCGGCGGTGCTAAGTTGCACGACGACCGTATCGCCATAGCGATCGGCGATCACCCCCGGCAAGCCATCGGCTTCACCATGGATCACGCGGCAGAAGTTGGGATCCAGATCCGGATGATCCCGGGCCGCCAAGGCCGCAGTAACACGGCGGTAAAAGAAGGCTTCATCCACCTCCTCCCTGGCATCGAAGCTCCAGACCCGGGCGCAAATCTGGGAGCGGGGATTGTAGGCGGCCCACGCCAGGAAGGCGCCACGGTCATCCTCCACCGCGACGGTATCCCCAGGCCGCACGCTGCCCACCACGCGCGCCACCGCCCCGGAAAAGATCCAAGGGTGACGGCGCCGCAAGGACTTGTCGCGGCCTGGTTTGAGGATGAGTCGGGTCATGGCGGCGTTACCATCGACTGCGTGTTACCTATTGAGCGTTACGTGAACTAGGTGGCATTGCTGTGTCGTCCCCGCGAAAGCGCGAACCCAGGAAAATGGCCAAGAACACTTGGGATTCCCGCTTGCGCGGCCATGACGTTTCACTTACGCGGCCTGTCAACGACTTTCGTAAAGCTCGATAGATGGCTGATGGTTTGCGCCCCAGGCGCGCCGCTAAAGCGCCGCCCACAACCCCTGTGGGCGGGGCGTAAGCCCCAATTGCTGCCGCTTAGGGTTTGGTGTTCTTCCTGGCGCGCGGATGCGTGGCATCGTACACCTTCGCCAGGTGCTGCCAATCGAGATGGGTATAGACCTGGGTGGTGGAAATGTTGGCATGTCCCAACATCTCCTGCACCGCGCGCAGATCGCCGCTGGATTGCAGCAGGTGGGAAGCGAAGGAATGGCGCAACATGTGGGGATGCACGTGCTGACCCAGGCCCAAGCGCTTCGCCCAGTATTCCACGCGCAGCTGCACCGTGCGCGGACTCATGGGCCGACCCCGCCGGCTGACGAACAGAGCGGCCACATCGGAAGCCGCCCATTGGGCGCGCACCGCCAGCCAGCGGCGCAGCGCCTCGAGGGCGAAGCGCCCCACCGGCACCACCCGCGTCTTGGCGCCCTTGCCGGTGACCCGCACCTCGCCACTTTGGAAATCCACGTCCTGCACGGCAAGGCCCGTGAGCTCGGACAGCCTGAGCCCCGAGGAATAGAGTAGCTCCAGCAACGCCTGGTCGCGCAGGGCCAGTGGCGTGTCGCCCTCCACCTGCATGAGGCGGCCAGCACGGTCCGGCGACAGCGCCGCCGGCAATTTCTTCTCCGCTTTCGGCGCACGCAAACCATCGCAGGGATTGCAGCCAAAACCATGATCGCGCGCCAGCCAACGGAAGAAAGTGCGCCACGCGGAGAGGATGCGCGCGGCGGACTTGCCCGACAGGCCGCTGGCGCTGAGCTGGCCGAGGAAGCGGCGGATGTGATGCACGCTCAACCCATCGAGGGGAACGGAGCCCGCCTTCTCGATAAGCAGCCGGACATCGCGTCCATAGGCGGCGACGGTATGGGGCGACAGCCGCCGCTCATGGGCCAGGTGCGATAGGAAGCCGGCGAGCAGGGACGCCGCGCCAGCGTGTGCCTCAGAGGGTTTCACTGGGAAGATAACGCTTGAGGGCGACGCTGATCAGTTCCCCCAGCCGCTTGAGATACAACGTGCCCATGCCTTGATAGAACCGCTGCGGGTCTTCGCTGGCCAGCACCAGGAAGCCGAATGCATGTTCCGCACGCAGGGCCACCATGGCGAAGGACTTGAGGCGGGCACTGTCCTCGCCGAACCAGGTCCCCGTCTCATAGAGGGCGTGCGAGCCGCAAACGGGATTGGCGAGGCTGTCTGCATACACGCGCAGTTCCTTACTGGTGCCGGAGAACTCTGTTACACCTGGGTGACTTTCCATGCCCTCCCACAGGCGCATGGCGACATGGGGTACAGCAAAATCCTCGCGCAGGTTGTAGTGGATGGCGTGCAAGGTCGCTTCCAGACTGTTGGCCATGAGCAAGGCCAGACTGAAGCGGTGCACCCGTTCCCCGAGGGCATCGTTTTCCTCGCCGAACTGGATCAGCTCGCGCAGCTTGGATTCGAGCAGGGCATTCTTGTCGCGCAAGGCCAGAAGCTGGCGCTCGGCAAGGGAGATGGTGCGACCGCCATGGGGATGGGGAATGTTGATCTCGGTGAGCAGGTGCGCGTGGGTTTCGAAGAATTCCGGATGTTCCCGAAGGTAGCGCGCCACGTCTTCCGCTTCCAGTTTCATCGTGGTCCTTTGCTGGTCCGTCCCTGAAAATGCCGAGTATAAAGCAAGCGCTGGCGCGCCGCGCCCGCTTTCGCTTTCACAGCTCGATCTCGCCCTCGAACACCGTCACCGCCGGCCCCGTCATGAACACGTGATGATTATCGCCCGCCCAGCGCACGGTGAGCTCACCCCCACGCGTGGCGACGCGCACGCGATGCGCCAACAGGCCACGCGTGATGCCGGCCACGACCGCGGCGCACGCCCCCGTGCCGCAGGCCAGCGTCTCACCTGCGCCCCGTTCCCACACCCGCAGGCGGATGTGATCCCGGCTTACCACTTCCATGAAGCCGGCATTGACCCGATTGGGAAAACTCGGGTGATGCTCGATGAGCGGCCCATCGTGGGCCACCGGTGCGGTCTCCACCTGATCCACGACTTGCACCGCGTGTGGATTGCCCATGGACAGCACCGACACCTCGACGATTTTCGCGCCCACACTCAGCAAATAGGTGGAGGCGCGCTTGTCGGTGAGAAATGGGATCTCCTTGGGCTCGAAGCGGGGCACACCCATGTCCACCGTCACCTGGCCATCGTCCTCCAGGCGCGGCACGATGATGCCAGCCTTGGTCTCGACGCGGATTTGCTTCTTATCGGTGAGCCCCTTGTCGTGGACGAAGCGCACGAAGCAGCGCGCACCGTTGCCGCACTGCTCCACCTCGCCGCCATCGGCGTTGAAGATGCGATAGCGAAAATCGGCATCCGCCACGGTGGGCCGCTCCACCAGGAGGATCTGGTCGCAGCCTACGCCGAAATGCCGGTCGGCGAGGAAGCGACACTGCTCGCGGCTGAGCTTCACGTCCTGGTGGATGGCGTCGAAAACGACGAAATCGTTGCCCAGGCCGTGCATTTTGGTAAAGCGTAGGCGCATGGCTTTTGATCGTGACATCACTCCACCCATTGAGCGTTACGTAAGTCGGTGACACCTTTACGTCGTCCCTGCGAAAGCGGGGACCCAGAAAACGGCCAAGAATACCCTGGATTCCCGCTTGCGCGGGAATGACGCAGGGGCGGGAATGACGCCTCCACCGTCATTCCGGGCGCCGAAGGCGACCCGGAATCCAGGAAGCGGCGGGGGCTAAGCCTCGACCCTCGATTGTAGAAAGTAAAGGCCTGACCCCAGGGCTCCGCTTGTAGAAAGTAAAGGCCTGACCCCGGACTTGTGCGAGCGCCGAAGGCGACCCGGAATCCAGGAAGCGGCGGTGGCTAAGCCTCGACCCTCGATTGTAGAAAGTAAAGGCCTGACCCCAGGGCTCCGAAAGTAAAGGCCTGACCCCAGGGCTCCTGGCCACGTGGGTCTGGATTCCCGCTTGCGCGGGCATGACGTTTGACTTGCGCAGCCTGTCAACGACTTTCGTGAAGCTCAATGGAACCGACGCCAAAGCCCCTCCCAGAAGCCCCTGTGGCAAGGGCTTGAGCCGCGCTCGAGCCGGGGCTCATTCATCCGCGGTAAAGGGCGCAACATCGAAGCCCGCCGGCGCTTCCAGGCGAACTTCGTCGGAAAATAGGGTGAAGTAGAGTATAGCGGGCGCGCCGCCCCGGTATTGGACTTCATAGCGGTCGAGAAAGGCCTTGCCCCGTGGCGCATCCGGGTGGTTGAAGAAGCAGCAGGGACCGAGGCTGCGGTAGTGCACCACCTCACCGCGCGGGCCGCGCAGCGCGTTGAGGTAGGCCCACTGGGCGCCATAGTCGCGACCGGCGCGAATGGGCTTTTCCCGTGTGCCATAACTGGGGTCCGTGCTCACCCCGCTAAGCCGCACCGTGCCGGCGGCGAGATGCCGGCGCAACTCGCGTAGTTCCAGGGCGCGGTCGGGCGTGTCCGGCCGGGCCAGCACCACCAGGAAGCGCTGGGCGCGCCCGTGGCCTTGGCGCGCCGCTTGCTCGAACCAGCTACGGGCCTGCGCCTCGTCCGCCTCCACGCCTCGCCCATCCAGCAATAGACGCGCCAGAAAATACTGGGCCTCGGCATGGCCCTTAAGCGCGGCGCGGCGCATCCACTGGGCCGCTTCGGCAAAGTCCCGATGGGCTGCCACGCGAATGTAATGAAGGCCCAGACGGAAACAGGCGTCGGCTTCGCCATGCTCCGCCGCGCGCTTAAGCCACGCGAGCGCGCCTTCCAGATCCTGGCCATCACCTGCGGCTTGCAAGAGCTCACCCAGGGCGATTTGCGCGGGCACGTAACCCGCGCTGGCGGCGCGAGTGAGCCAGCCCACGGCCTCGGCCCGGTCCGCCACCACGCCTGCGCCCTTGCGATACATTTCCCCCAGCACATACTCCGCCTCGTGCACACCCTGCTCCGCCAGCGGTGCGAGCATGACGAAGGCCTGGGCGTAATCGCCGGCGCGATAGGCGGCCTGCCCTTGTTCCAGGTCGTCGCCATGCGCCTGTGCCCGGGTCAGCCCCAAGGCCACCACACACAGGGCCGCGACCACGCGCCTAGAGGTTCGCCACATAGTCCTTGTACAGGCAGCGGTCCATCACAACGATGAGGCCGGCCTCACGCGCTCGCTGGGCGGCGGCCTCGTTGACGATGCCCTCCTGGATCCACAGCGCGGGAATCTTCAGGCGGATGCACTCGTCCACGATGGCATCCAGTTGCGCTGGCGCACGAAACACATCCACCAGATCGATGGTTTCCGGCACATCGGCCAGACGGGCATAGGCCTTCTCGCCCAGGATTTCCGTCACGCCTGGGCGGACCGGGATGATGTGGTAGCCAAAGCGCTTGAGCGCGCGCGCCACCTGATGGCTGGGCCGGTCCGGCTTGGGGGAGAGCCCCACCACGGCGATGGTCTTCACCCGTTTGAGCAACTCGCGAATCGCCTCGGGCGGTGGATTGACGAAGGTCATGACGCATTCCCCCCATCGGCTAGCCGGCCCCAGGCGAGCCAATGCCGATCGCTCACCGGCTCCACCTGGAAGTGCGCTAGTCCCGCTTTGGCGAGCTGGTCGGCCACTTCCCGTGGCTGATAGGCGGCGAGCAACGAGTTGAAGAAATCCCTGCGCAGCACGGCCGGCGCATCGGCCGCATAACAGGCGACCAGGCGCTCTGCTTCCTCGATGCAGTCGGGTCGCATCAAATCCATCACCAGCACGCAGGCGCCCGGCCGCGCTGTGGCGCGCAGGGTCTTCCACAATACCGATGGGTCGGCCAGATGGTGTAACAGGCTATTGGAGATCACGGCGTCGTAACGGCCTGCCAACGGCGCGGGCAGCCGAAGGTGCACAAGCTCGATGCGCGCCGTGAGAGCCTCCGCCGCGAGGCGCTGGCGCGCCAGTTCCAGCATGGCGGCGCTGCCATCGACGGCGGTGATGCGCGTGTGGGGAAAAGCCCGAGCGAAGCGCACGGTGACATCCGCCGGCCCGCAGCCCAAATCGAGCACGCGGCCGCCGTGGAAGTTGGGAAAGCGAAGCCGGAAATGCTCCACGAAGGCCTGATGCGGTTCGGCGAAATCCGCCTCGGCATAGGCCCGCGCTTGCTTTGGGTCCTCCATCAGTTCCGGTTCAGGAACGCGTTGCATGGTGCCTCTCAGTAGAGTCGCGGCTCGCCCGGGGGCCGTGTCTTGAAGCGCTTGTGCAGCCAAAAGTATTGCTCCGGCATCTCCCGCACGCGGTCCTCGATGAAGGCATTCATGCGCCGTGTGTCGGCGAGCACGTCGTTGCTCGGGAAATTCTCCCAGGGTGGATAGAAACGCAGCACATAGCCCTGTCCACCGGGAAGCTGCCGGGTGACCACCGGCAGCACCACGGCCTGCCCCAGCTTCGCCAGGCGTGCAAGCCCAGTGATGGTCGCTGCAGGCACGTCGAAGAACGGCACGAAGATGGAATCACGCGGGCCAAAGTCCATGTCCGGCAAATAATAGAACGGCACGCCTTGCCGGATCACCTTCACCACTTCGCGCACGCCATCCTGGCGCGAGAACAGGCGCTGCTCGTTGAAGCGGGTGCGGCCCTTGAGCAAAAGCCGGTCGAACACCGGATTCTTCTGCGCGCTGTAGATGGACGCCGCGTTCGCCTCCAACGCCAGCCGCGCCCCACCCATATCCAGTCCCACGAAATGGGGCGCAAACCAAATGAGCGGGCGGCCACGCACCGCCTGCCAGTGCTCCACGCCTTCCAGGCGCACCAGACGCCGGATGCGGCGCGGTGACGACCACCACAGTATGCCCCGCTCCAGGAAGCTGCGACCGAAGGCGCGGAAATGGCGGCGCACCAGCCGTTCCCGCTCGGCCCGGGAAAGCGCGGGAAAGCACAGGCCGATGTTGATGCGCGCCACCCGTCGCCGTTCGCGCCCCAGCGCGTAAAACAAAAGCCCCACCCCCTGGCCGAGGGGATTGAGTAGGGCAAGCGGCAGGAAATGCGTAAGCCAGACGAGGAAAATGCCAAACCGTGCGATCATCAGGCCGGCCTCGCGCCCCGCGGCCGCTTGTAACGGTTGTAACTCCACAGGTACTGCTCGGGGCATTCGCGCACCAGGCTCTCGATGGCCGCGTTGACGAGCCCGGCATCCTGCACCTTCTCGCCGGTGAAGGGGAATGGCAGAGGACGCAGCGAAAGATGGTAGCCGCGCCCGCGGGGCAGCCGCCGCGCCACCGCCAGAAGCACCGGCGCGCCCGTTTTCACCGCCAGCTTACTCACCAGCGTCATGGTGTAGGCCGGCCGTCCAAAGAACGGCGCCCACACCCCTTCGCCTGCGCCCGGCACCTGATCCGGCAGCAGCCCCACCGCCTCACCCCGTTTCAATGCCGCAAACAAGCGGCGCACGCCCGTGACATCGGTGGGCGCAAGCTTCATTCCGCCGCGGGCGCGCCCCTTCGCCATGGGGCTAGCCAACCAGCGCAATTTCGGCGGCCGGTAGAGCACGGTGAGGGGGATGCGTTGCGCGGCATAGAGGGCCGCCACCTCGAAGCAGCCCAGATGGGGGGTGAGCAAGATGAGGCCACGTCCTTCGGCGAGCGCCGCCTCCACGTACTGCCAACCCTCGCACCGCACCCATGCCACCACCTCCGGCAAGGGGCGTCCCCAGATCACGGCCAGCTCCATCATGGCCTTGCCCGCATGGGCGATGGCCGCACGACGCAGCCGGCGCAAGGCTGCCTCATCCGGCGCCAGTCTGCTCGCGGCGAGATGGTCACGGAAACGGCGGCGGTAACTGGGCGAGGCCGCGTACACCAGCCACCCCAACAGCGCGCCCACGGCATGCGCCGCCCACAGGGGCATACGCGCGGCCAGCCGCATCAACACGGCCATGGACGGCGCTCGCCTTGGGCGAGCGTAGGCAATGTGGTATCCTGCTGAATTCTTGCGAACTTCCAGAGAAAAACCGAAAAATGAGCGATTTTCTGTTCACTTCCGAATCGGTGTCCGAGGGCCATCCGGACAAGGTGGCCGACCAGATATCCGACGCGATTTTGGATGCCATCTTAACCCAGGACCCCCATTCCCGCGTAGCCTGCGAGACCCTGGTCACCACCAACCTGTGCGTGGTGGCGGGGGAGATCACCACCGGCGCGGTGCTCGACTACGGCCAGATCGCGCGGGAAACCATCAAGCGCATCGGCTACGACGATCCGGCCATCGGTTTCGACTACGAGACTGCGGCGGTGATGACCACCATCCACAAGCAGTCCCAGGACATCGCCATTGGCGTGAACGAAGGCGAAGGCCTCTTCCTGGACCAGGGTGCAGGCGACCAGGGCCTCATGTTCGGTTTCGCCTGCGATGAAACACCGCAGCTCATGCCCATGCCCATCTACTACGCCCATCGTCTCATGGAGCGCCAGGCCGAGCTGCGCAAGGATGGACGGCTGCCGTGGCTGCGTCCCGACGCCAAGTCCCAGGTGACCATCCGCTACGTGGACGGCAAGCCCAGCGCCGTGGACACCGTGGTGATCTCCACCCAACACCATCCCGAAGTCTCCCACGCCGTGCTCACCGAAGCGGTGATCGAAGAAATCGTCAAACCCGTCATTCCGGAAGCGATGCGCAAGGACACGCGCTACTTGGTCAATCCCACCGGCCGCTTCGTCATCGGCGGCCCCCATGGCGACACCGGGCTCACCGGCCGCAAGATCATCGTCGATACCTACGGCGGCGCGGCGCCCCACGGTGGCGGCGCCTTCTCCGGCAAGGACCCCTCCAAGGTGGACCGCTCTGCGGCCTATGCTGGCCGCTACGTCGCCAAGAACATCGTCGCCGCGGGGCTTGCCCGCAAATGCCAGGTGCAGGTGGCGTATGCCATCGGCGTGGCCAAGCCGGTGTCCCTCATGGTCAACACCTTCGGCACCGGCAAGATTCCCGATGAGCGCATTGTCAAACTGATCGAAAAACACTTCGACCTGCGCCCCAAGGGGATCATCCAGGCCCTCGATCTACTGCGGCCCATCTACACGCGCACTGCGACCTATGGCCACTTCGGGCGCGACGAACCAGAATTCACCTGGGAAAACACAGACAAGGCGGCGGCGCTACGCGCCGACGCGGGGCTGTGAGCGGATGCGAGGGTAAAGCCCCTCCCACAATGCCGCTAGGCCCTATGGGTGCAACTTCAGCCCCAATCCCCCTCTCCCTCCGGGAGAGGGGTCGGGGGTGAGGGGCCTCCCCTCTCCCCCTGGGAGAGGGGTCGGGGGTGAGGGCCGCCCCTCTCCCCGTGGGAGAGGGGCCGGGGGTGAGGGCCTCCCCTCTCCCCCTGGGAGAGGGGCCGGGGGTGAGGGCCTCCCCTCTCCCCCCTGGGAGAGGGGGTGGGGGTGAGGGCCCACAACGCCAACCCTTGCCCCTGCCAGTGGCCATTGTGGGAGGATGTGCTGTGGCCGCGGCTTGAGCCGCGATGGCCCGACAGAACTGTTGATCGCCCGCCGAGGGGCGCTGCGACCCGCCATCGGGCGGGCCAGGCTCGGCTGGGCGTTCGAGGGAAACAACGGCGCCCGTTCATTTTCAGGAGACCGTAATGAACGCACCTGCCAACTTCACCGATTTCAAAGTCGCCGACCTTTCGCTGGCGGACTGGGGCCGCAAGGAAATCGCCATTGCCGAAAGCGAGATGCCCGCGCTCATGGCCATCCGCGAGGAGTACGCCGCCGCCCAGCCCTTGAAGGGCGCGCGCATATCCGGCAGCCTGCACATGACCATCCAGACCGCGGTGCTGATCGAGACCCTCACCGCCCTGGGTGCGAAGGTGCGCTGGGCGTCCTGCAACATCTTCTCCACCCAGGATCACGCCGCCGCCGCGATTGCTGCGCGGGGCATTCCGGTGTTTGCCTACAAGGGCGAATCCCTCGAGGACTACTGGCAGTTCACCCACCGCATCTTCGAGTGGCCCGATGGCGGCGTAAGCAACATGATCCTGGACGATGGGGGCGATGCCACGCTGCTTCTGCATCTGGGCACGCGCGCCGAGCAGGACCCGAGCGTGCTCGACCATCCCGGCTCTGAAGAAGAGCGCGTCCTGTTCGCCGCCATTCGCGAGCGGCTCAAGCAAGATCCCACCTGGTATTCCAGCCGCATCCGGCACATCAAGGGTGTGACCGAGGAAACCACCACCGGCGTGCACCGGCTGTATCAAATGCACGCGAAAGGCGAGCTCAAGTTCCCCGCCATCAACGTCAACGATTCCGTGACCAAGTCCAAATTCGACAACCTCTACGGCTGCCGGGAGTCCCTGGTGGACGGCATCAAGCGCGCCACCGACGTCATGATCGCCGGCAAGATCGCCGTCGTGTGTGGCTATGGCGACGTGGGCAAGGGCAGCGCCCAGGCGCTGCGCGCGCTTTCCGCCCAGGTCTGGGTCACCGAAATCGACCCCATTTGCGCCCTCCAGGCCGCCATGGAAGGCTTTCGCGTGGTGACCATGGATTATGCCTGCGACAAGGCCGACATCTTCGTCACCGCCACCGGCAATTACCACGTGATCACCCACGATCACATGGCGCGAATGAAGCACAACGCCATCGTCTGCAACATCGGCCACTTCGACAACGAGATCGACGTTGCGAGTCTCGAGCAATACCGGTGGGAGGAAATCAAGCCCCAGGTGGACCACGTCATCTTCCCGGACGGCAAGCGCATCATCCTGCTCGCCAAGGGGCGGCTGGTGAACCTGGGCTGCGCCACGGGGCACCCCAGCTATGTCATGAGCTCATCGTTTGCCAACCAGACACTCGCCCAGATCGAGCTCTACAACCACACGGACAAATACCCGGTGGGCGTCTATACCCTGCCCAAGCATCTGGACGAAAAGGTCGCGCGGCTGCAGCTCAAAAAGCTTAATGCCCAGCTCACGGTGCTCACGCCTGAGCAGGCGGCCTACATCGGCGTGCCCATCGAAGGCCCCTACAAGGCCGATCATTACCGCTACTAAAGGCCACGCCACGGCGTGCGCCCAAGGCGTAGGGCGGGCAGGCCGACCGAGTCTGCCGCCATGCGCCCTGCACGCCGGGCATGCCGGGGTGAAACCATGACTGACACACGCACCTTCAGTTTCGAATTCTTTCCGCCCAAAACGCCCGAGGGCGTAGAAAAGCTACGCGCCACGCGCCGGCAGCTCGCCCAGTTAAACCCCGCGTTCTTTTCCGTGACCTTCGGCGCCGGGGGCTCCACCCGCGACCGCACCCTGGAAACGGTGCTGGAAATCCAGGCCGAGGGCTACAACGCCGCCCCCCACCTCTCCTGCATCGGCTCCACCAAGGACAGCATCCGGGAAGTGCTCGCCACCTACCAGGCCCATGGCATCCGCCACATCGTCGCCCTGCGCGGCGACCTGCCCTCCGGCATGGCCGATCCAGGCGAGTTCCACTATGCCAACGAGCTGGTGGCCTTCATCCGCCAGGAAACGGGCGACTGGTTCCACATCGAAGTGGCGGCCTATCCCGAATTCCATCCCCAGGCGAAGAGCGCGCGGGATGACCTCCTCAACTTCAAGCGCAAGGTGGAAGCGGGCGCCGATGCCGCCATCACCCAGTATTTCTACAATGCCGATGCCTATTTCCGCTTCGTCGAAGACTGCCAGGCCCTGGGCATTGGCATCCCCATCGTGCCGGGCATCATGCCCATCACCAACTCCGCCCAGCTCGCCCGCTTCTCCGACGCCTGTGGCGCGGAAATCCCCCGCTGGATTCGCAAGCGGCTGGAAGCCATGGCCGACGACCTGGACGACATCCGCGCCTTTGGTCTCGACGTGGTCACCGAGCTCTGCGACCGCCTGCTCGCAGGCGGCGCGCCCGGCCTGCACTTCTATACCCTAAACCAGGCCGGCCCCACCTCCACCATCTGGCAGCGGCTGGGCCTCAACTGAACGCCCCCCTCTCCCCCTGGGAGAGGGGCTGGGGGTGAGGGCCGCCCCTCGCCCCCTGGGAGAGGGGCCGGGGGTGAGGGCCGCCCCTCGCCCCCCCGGGAGCGGGGCTGGGGTGAGGGCCTCCCCTCGCCCCCTGGGAGAGGGCCGGGGGTGAGGGCCGCCCCTCTCCGCCTGGGAGAGGGCCGGGGGTGAGGGCACACAATGCCCACCCTTCCCCTATCGCAAGGGCCATTGCGGGCGCGGCGCAAGCCGCGAAGCGTGCCGATCGCATCCAAGGCACCAAAGCCCCTCCACAGAGCCTTCGCGGCCAGCCCGCTGGGAGCCCGTTCACCCACCTGTTGCAAAAACACAACACCCGCCTCGCCCGTTGCGAAAAAAGCCATGAAAAACTTGTCACGGCTCGGGGCTTACGGGCAGAATGGGCGCAACTTCTCGCATCAGGAGAGGTTGACTGGGCACGGGGCGGCACCCCGCCCCACCCTCGATTCACTCAACGCAAAGGAGAGACTCAATGAACAAGAAGCTTCTCGCTCTGGCCGTTGCCGGCGCCTTCGTGGCCCCGGTGGCGATGGCCGATACCAGCAATGTGGTGATCGGCGGTCAAATGCATTTTTCGTTGGACAGCCTGAAGGGCTGGAATGGCAAGACCGGCGCTGCTGCTGACCTGAGCAACAACTGGAACGTATCGTCCAACTCCTCGAACATCTACTTCAAGGGCACGGAAGACCTGGGCAACGGCCTGTCCGCCATCTGGCAAATCCAGACCTACTTCTCCGCTGGCGGCACCGGTAACTCTGATGCCGGGGTGGGCTACTACGACGGCTTCTCTTCCGGCAACACCTACGTCGGCGTGAGCAGCAAGAGCTGGGGTACCGTGATGCTGGGCAAGATGGAAGCCCCGTTCAAGCTGATCGGCCGCAAGGTTGACCTGTTCAACAACCAGATCGGTGACACCCGCAATCTGCTGCAGAAGGGTGCGAACCTCAATAATCTTCAAGCTTCTCCTGGCCCGGGTGTCGGCGCGGTCGGTCTGTCCCCGGGTTGGGAAAACCGCCCGCAGAACACCATCGCCTATGCCACCCCGAGCTTCAATGGTCTGACGGGGACGATCGCCTATGTGACCAACATGGAGGTCAACAACAACTTCGCGGGCGCCGCGGTTAACGGCACGACCAACGACTTTAGCGTCGATGCCTGGTCCGCCAGCGTCGTCTATGACAATGGTCCGATCTACGTCGGTCTGGCCTACGAGCGCCACAATCTGGCAAATATGAATGGTTTCGGCCCCTACGCCAACCTCAACGACGAGAAGGCCTGGCGTCTCGCCGGCGGCTACAACTTCGGCGACTTCAAGGTAACGGCTCTGTACCAGCGCGAGACGGATCTGTGTGTTGGCAACGTCGCCACTCCCGGCAACTGCACCAAAAACGACGGCGACCGCACGAGCTGGGGCCTGGGTGGCGCGTATAAGATGGGCGCGAACACCATCAAGGCCCAGTACTACCGCACTGGTGACACCGGCGACGTGAAGGACACCAGCGCCAACATGTGGGCGCTCGGTTTCGATCATGCCCTGTCCAAACGCACCACTGTGTACGCGGCTTATGCCAAGACCAACAACGACAACGCGGTGCGTTACAGCGCCTTTGGCGGCGGCCATGGCGACAACCCAATGGTTGGCGCTCCTGGCCCGCTGAATGGCAAGGACCCCAGCGGCTTCTCTCTGGGTGTGATCCACAACTTCTGATCGGCCTCGGCCAGTCAGGTTCGTGTGGCAACGGGCGCCTTCGGGCGCCCGTTTTTTATGGGCGCTGGGGTCAGGCCTTGGACGCTGGGGTCAGGCCTTTACTTTATACTCCCTAGGCAAGCGGATGGGGTCAGGCCTTTACTTTATACTCCCAGTCGCGTAGTCTTTCCCCATGACCCGCCCCCTCCGCCTCGAATTCCCCGGTGCCGTTTATCACATCACCGCCCGCGGTGACGGCCGGGAGAATATTTTCCTGGACGACGCCGACCGCCAGACCTTCCTCGATCTCCTTGCAAAGGAGGTGCAGCAGCAGCGCTGGCGCTTGTATGCCTACTGCCTGATGGGCAACCACTACCACCTGCTGCTGGAAACGCCGGAGGCCAATCTGGTGGCCGGCATGCGGCGGCTCAATGGGGTTTACACCCAGGCTTTCAACCGACGGCACGAGCGGGTGGGGCATGTGCTGCAGGGCCGCTACAAGAGCATTTTGGTGGACCGCGACAGCTATCTATTGGAGCTGTGCCGCTACGTGGTGCTCAATCCGGTGCGGGCCGGCATGGTGAAGCGGCCGGAGGACTGGCTCTGGAGCAGTTACCGGGCCACGGTTGGCAAGGTGCCCGCGCCGGAATGGCTGCAGGCCGACCGGGTGCTGGGCCAGTTCGGAGACGACCCGGCGGCGGCGCGGGAGGCGTACCGCCGTTTCGTCCGCGCGGGGATCGGCGCAGAATCGCCCTGGACGCAACTGAAAAGCCAGATCTATCTGGGCTCCGAGGATTTCCTGGCGCGCATGAGCAAGCTTGCCGCCGAGCGGGAGGTGGAAGGAGTCCCGCGCGACCACCGCCAGCCCGCCCGGCCCAGCGCCGAGAAGTTGTTGGAGGAGGTGTGCAAGGCTTACCGCTGTAGCGCGGAGGACATCCGCAGCCGTGCCCATCAGCCGCCCTTCCAGGCGTGGGTGTACCTCCTGCGGCGCGCGGCGAATCTTCCTTTGCGGGATGTGGCGCGGCAGGCGGGTGTTTCGCCGGGACGGATATCCCAGATCCAGCGGGCGCTGGAGGCGGAACCTCCGGCGAGCCTGGCCAGGTTGCTGGCAAAGTATAAAGTAAAGGCCTGACCCCAAATCCTCATAAGCCGCGGCTTCCGTGAACCCTCAGGCCGGCATCTCGTGCAGGCGGCCGCCCGCGAACACCAGGGCGCAGACGATGGGGCGGTGCGGATATACGCTGCGCATCGCTGCACGGTATTCGGCGAGCTGGGCGCGGTGACGTGCCGCACGGATGGGGTCAGGCCTTTACTTTATACTCCCAGTCGCGTAGTCTTTCCCCATGACCCGCCCGCTCCGCCTCGAATTCCCCGGTGCCGTTTATCACATCACCGCCCGCGGTGACGGCCGGGAGAATATTTTCCTGGACGACGCCGACCGCCAGACCTTCCTCGATCTCCTTGCGAAAGAGGTGCGGCAGCAGCGCTGGCGCTTGTATGCCTACTGCCTGATGGGCAACCACTACCACCTGCTGCTGGAAACGCCGGAGGCCAATCTGGTGGCCGGCATGCGGCGGCTCAATGGGGTTTATACCCAGGCTTTCAACCGACGGCACGAGCGCGTGGGGCATGTGCTGCAGGGCCGCTACAAGAGCATTTTGGTGGACCGCGACAGCTATCTGTTGGAGCTGTGCCGCTACGTGGTGCTCAATCCGGTGCGGGCCGGGATGGTCAAGCGTCCAGAGGACTGGCTCTGGAGCAGTTACCGGGCCACGGTTGGCAAGGTGCCCGCGCCGGAATGGCTGCAGGCCGACTGGGTGCTGGGCCAGTTCGGAGACGACCCGGCGGCGGCGCGGGAGGCGTACCGGCGTTTCGTCCGCGCGGGGATCGGCGCGGAATCGCCCTGGACGCAACTGAAAAGCCAGATCTATCTAGGCTCCGAGGATTTCCTGGCGCGCATGGGCAAGCTTGCCGCGGAGCGGGAGGTGGAAGGGGTCCCGCGCGACCACCGCCAGCCCGCCCGGCCCAGCGCCGAGAAGTTGGTGGAGGAGGTGTGCAAGGCTTACCGCTGTAGCGCGGAGGACATCCGCAGCCGTGCCCATCAGCCGGCCTTCCAGGCGTGGGTCTACCTCCTGCGGCGCGCGGCGAATCTTCCTTTGCGGGATGTGGCGCGGCAGGCGGGTGTTTCGCCGGGACGGATATCCCAGATCCAGCGGGCGCTGGAGGCGGAACCTCCGGCGAGGCTGGCCAGGTTGCTGGCAAAGTATAAAGTAAAGGCCTGACCCCACTGGTGCGGGTCCTGGAGGCGGAACCTCCGGCGAGGCTGGCCAGGCTCCTGGCGAAGTATAAAGTAAAGGCCTGACCTCACTGGTGTGACCCCACTGGTGCGGGTCGCCCATCCCGCCACCCGCTCGGCCCTGGAATGTGGATGTGACAGTCAAACCGGAATCTCAAGCGCTCGCGGCGCAAGCCAGCCGCTGCGTGGCATGCGGGCTGTGTGTGCCCCATTGCCCCACCTATCGTAAGCTGGAATCGGAGGCAGATTCGCCCCGCGGCCGGGTGATGCTCATCCGGGCGCTGGCCGAGGGCAGGCTCGCCGCCGAACCCACGCTCGTCACGCATCTGGATCGGTGTCTGGTCTGCCGCGCCTGCGAAGCGGTATGTCCGGCGGGGGTGAAGTATGGCGAGCTCATCGACGGCGCGCGGGCCTGGCTGGCGGCCGAGGGCAAAAAACCCCGTGGGCTGGCGGGTTGGCTGCCAGCAGTGTTGTCGGCGCCGCCTTTGCTTGCCGCTGCGGCGATGCGGCTGCGTGGCTTCTATCCCGCGCGGGGTGAACGGCAGGGGACGGTGTCTCTGTTCCTGGGCTGTGTGACGCGACTCGCGGATGGGTCCACCCTGCGGGCGGCGATTTTTGTCCTCACGCATTTGGGCTTCGATGTGCGGGTGCCGCGGGGGCAGGGCTGCTGCGGCGCGATGCATCAGCACGCAGGGGAGCAAGAGCAGGCGGCGCAGCTTGCGCGAAAGAACATCGAGGTGTTCGCGAAAACCAGCTTGGACGCCACAGAGCCTATTCTTTTTTGCGCCACGGGCTGCGGCGCGACACTCGTGGAATATGCCCGCTACGGCACTGAGGGCGAGGCGTTTGCCCACCGTGCACAGGATGTAGTCTCTTTTCTCGCCCGCGCCCCGGGCTGGGAGCGACTCCCCATCGCGCCGCTTGCCCAAACCGTGGCCGTGCACGAACCCTGCAGCGGTCGTAACGTGCTACGCAACGCGGCGGATGTGTATGGGTTGCTTGGACGCATTCCCGGCTTGCAGGCGGTGCCTCTGGCGGGCAATGAGCAGTGTTGTGGCGCGGCAGGGCTTTATTTCCTGCGACAGCCGGCACTCGCCCGCCGTCTGCGGGCTGATAAAATGCCCCGGGCAGGCGATGCGCTGCGCATGCTGGTGAGCACCAACCAGGGTTGTGCCCATTGGCTTAAGCAGGGGCTAAGCGAGGCAGGGCATCGGCTGGAAGTGGAGCATCCCGTGCAACTGGTGGCAAGACAATTGGGGTTTACTGGAAGATGCTGAATCTGGACACGCTCATCCTCGCCTTTGACCGCGGCCTGCGCACCCTCTTCGCGCCTGCCCCCACGGTGCGGCCCGTGCCAGGGCGGGACCTGGCAGAAGCCAGCCTCACCGAAGCCGAGCAGCGCCACGCCGCGGGACTCATGCGCGTCAACCACAGCGGTGAAGTGTGCGCCCAGGCGCTCTACCAGGGCCAGGCGCTCACCGCGCGCAACCCCCAGGCCCGCGCGGCGCTAAGGCAAGCGGCGCAGGAAGAAACCGAGCATCTCAATTGGTGTGAGACCCGGCTCCGGGAGCTTGGCTCCCACAAGAGCTATCTCAACCCCATTTGGTACACCGGCTCCCTGGCCATTGGCATGGCCGCGGGCGCTCTGGGTGATAAGTGGAACCTGGGTTTTCTTGCGGAGACCGAACGCCAAGTGGAAGCCCATCTCGCAAGCCATCTCGCGCGCCTGCCCGCGCAGGACGCAAAAAGCCGGGCGATCGTGGAGCAAATGAAGATCGACGAAGCCAAGCATGCCACCACCGCCATCGAACACGGCGGACGTCCCCTGCCCCTGCCGGTGCGTCTGGGCATGCGGCTCACCTCCAAGGTGATGACGAGCCTGGCTTACTGGGTGTGAGAAACCTTAAAGGGCCGGGGGACGGCGTCGATCGCGGCTAAAGCCGCGCTCGCAATGGCCGCTACCAGCCACGCCCACACAACTGCTTGGCATCGCCATGGGCCCTCACCCCTAGCCCCTCTCCCAGGGAAGAAGGGCTCCATCGCGGCTAAACCCACCCCCACAGTAGCCACTCCGACAATAGGTGCTGCCACAGGGGCGTGGCATGCCTGTAGGCCTTCACCCCGCCCTCTCCCGAAGGGAGAGGGGTATTCAGGGGCAGAGACTTCAGTCCCAGCTCAAGGCGCCGCCGGTCTGGTACTCGATGACGCGGGTCTCGAAGAAGTTTTTCTCTTTCTTGAGGTCAATCATCTCGGCCATCCAGGGGAAGGGGTTGGTGGCACCGGGGTAAAGTTCATCCAGGCCGATTTGCTGGCAGCGGCGATTGGCGATGAAGCGCAAGTATTCCTTGAACATGGGCGCGTTGAGACCCAGCACGCCGCGGGGCATGGTGTCCTCGGCGTAGGCGTATTCCAGTTCGACCCCCTTGCGGATCAAGGCGCGGATTTCCTCGCGGAAGGCCGGTGTCCAGAGGTGGGGGTTTTCCATCTTGATCTGGTTGATGAGGTCGATGCCGAAATTGCAGTGCATGGACTCGTCGCGCAGGATGTATTGGTACTGTTCCGCGGCGCCGGTCATCTTGTTCTGGCGTCCCAGCGCGAGGATCTGCACGAAGCCCACGTAGAAGAACAGCCCTTCCATGATGCAGGCGAACACGATCAGGCTCTTGAGTAGCTTCTGGTCGTTCTCGGGCGTGCCGGTCTTGAAAGCGGGATCGGTGAGGGTATCGATGAAGGGGATGAGGAATTCATCCTTGGCGCGGATGCACGGCACTTCGTGGTAGGCATTGAAGATTTCCCCTTCGTCCAGCCCCAGGCTTTCCACGATGTATTGGTAGGCATGGGTGTGGATGGCTTCTTCGAAGGCCTGGCGCAACAGGTATTGGCGGCATTCCGGCGCGGTGATGTGGCGATAGGTGCCAAGCACGATGTTGTTGGCGGCAAGCGAGTCGGCGGTGACGAAGAAGCCCAGGTTGCGCTTGACGATGAGCCGTTCGTCCTCGGTGAGGCCGTTGGGGTCCTTCCAAGTGGCGATGTCCCGGCTCATGTTGATTTCCTGGGGCATCCAGTGGTTGGCGCAGCCGGCCAGGTATTTCTCCCAGGCCCATTTGTATTTGAAGGGCACGAGCTGGTTGACATCGGCGGCGCCATTGATGACGCGCTTGTCTTCCACCCGCACGCGGCGGTATTTGATGTCGTCGAAGTGCGGCTCGGGCTCGCGCGCGGCAGCGTCGTGCGCGGCGGTGTAACCGCGGGGCAGCGGACGAGAATCGTCTTCAAAGCTCAGCATGCTGTGTTCTCCTCGTTGGTGTTCGCTCGCTGTGGCTGTCACTGGCAGGCTTCGCATTCCTCAAAGCCAGGGTCACCCGGGCGCAGGGTGCAGGCTTGGCCTTTGATTTCCGGCTCTGGCAGGCGCGCGCCCGCCATCATGGGTGCGCCCGCGGCCACGGCGCCAAGCCCGCTGGCGGCGCTGCCCGCCATGCTCCCCTGGGCCGGCACGGCATTGAGCTCGCCCCCCTTGCCGGTGGATTTCTCGGCGGAAGTGGCCGCCAGGGTGCGCAGGTAGTAGGTGGTCTTAAGGCCCCTGATCCAGGCGAGCTTGTAGATTTCGTCCAGCTTCTTGCCGGAGGCGCCTGCCATGTAGATGTTGAGGGACTGGGCCTGATCGATCCATTTCTGGCGGCGTGCCGCCGCTTCCACCAGCCAGCGCGGCTCGATCTCGAAGGAGGTGGCGTAGAGGTGGCGCAGCTCAGCGGGCACGCGGTCGATGCGGGAAAGCGAGCCGTCGAAGTACTTGAGGTCGCCCACCATCACCTCGTCCCACAGACCCAGTTTCTTGAGGTCCGCCACCAGGTATTTGTTGACCACGGTGAACTCCCCCGAGAGATTGGATTTCACGTAAAGGTTCTGGTAGGTGGGCTCGATGGAGGCCGACACGCCGACGATGTTGGCGATGGTGGCAGTGGGGGCGATGGCCAGACAGTTGGAGTTGCGCATGCCCACTTGTTGGATGCGCCTACGCAGGGCGTCCCAGTCCAGGGTTTCAGAGTCGTCGTATTCCAGATGGCCGCCGCGTTCTTCCGCGAGAAGTTTCAAGCTGTCCTTGGGCAGGATGCCACGATCCCAGAGGGAGCCCCTGAAGGTGCTGTAACGGCCACGCTCTTCGGCCAGTTCCGTCGAGGCCCAGTAGGCATAGTAGGCCACCGCCTCCATCGAGCGGTCGGCGAATTCCACCGCCTCCTGCGAAGCATAGGGAATGCGCAGCTCGTAGAGGGCATCCTGGAAACCCATGATGCCCAGGCCTACCGGACGGTGCTTGAGGTTGGAGGTGCGCGCCTTGCCGACAGCGTAGTAGTTGATGTCGATCACGTTGTCCAGCATGCGCATCGCGGTGCGGATGGTTTTGCGCAGCTTGTCGTGATCGAGCCGGCCATCGCGAATGTGGTTTACCAGGTTGACCGAACCCAGGTTGCACACGGCGATCTCGTTCTCGTTGGTGTGGAGCGTGATCTCGGTGCACAGATTGGAAGAATGCACCACGCCCACATGTTGGTTGGTGTAGCGCACACTGCACGGATCCTTGAAGGTGATCCAGGGATGCCCCGTCTCGAACAACATAGTGAGCATCTTGCGCCACAGCTGCAGCGCCGGGATGCGGCGGAAGTTTTTGATCTCGCCCCGTGCCGCTTTCTCTTCATAGGCCAGATAGGCGCGCTCGAATTCGCGCCCGTATTTGTCGTGCAGATCCGGCACTTCGTTGGGGGAGAACAGGGTCCACTCGCCGTTTTCCATCACCCGTTTCATGAACAGGTCGGGTATCCAATTGGCGGTGTTCATGTCATGGGTGCGCCGTCGGTCATCGCCGGTGTTCTTGCGCAGCTCCAGGAATTCCTCGATGTCCAGATGCCAGGTTTCCAGGTAGGAGCACACGGCGCCTTTGCGTTTGCCGCCCTGGTTCACGGCGACGGCGGTGTCGTTCACCACTTTTAGGAAAGGAATCACGCCTTGGGATTTGCCGTTGGTGCCCTTGATGTGGGAGCCCAGAGCACGCACCGGCGTCCAGTCGTTACCCAGGCCGCCGGCGAACTTCTGCAGCATGGCGTTTTCCTTGATGGCCTGGTAGATACCGTCGAGATCGTCCGAGACGGTGGTGAGATAGCAGGACGACAGCTGGGAATGGCGCGTGCCCGAGTTGAACAGGGTGGGCGTGGAGCTCATGAAATCGAACTTGGAGAGCACGTCATAGAATTCGATGGCGCGCGCCTCACGATCGATTTCGTTCAAGGCCAGGCCCATGGCCACGCGCATGAAGAAGATTTGGGGTAATTCGATCCGCCGTTCGTCGATGTGCTGGAAATAGCGGTCATACAGGGTTTGCAGCCCCAGATACCCAAACTGCAGATCCCGCGAGGCATCCAGCGCCGCACCCAGCCGCGCCAGGTCGAACTGGGCCAGGCGCTCGTCGAGCAGCTCCGCCTCGATGCCCTTCTTGATGAAGTGCGGAAAATATTCTGCATAGCGCGTGGCCATCTCCGCCTGGGAGACTTCCTCGCCCAGCACTTCAAAGCGGATGCTATTGAGCAGCAGACGCGCGGATACCTGGGAATAGGCGGGATCCTTCTCGATCATGGAACGCGCAGCAAGGATGGCGCTCTTGCGCACCTCCTCCATGCGCACACCATCATAGAGGTCGCGCATCACCGCTTCTAAAATGGCATCCGGCGAGACCTGGTCGCCCAGCCCCTCGCAGGAAGCTTCGATCAAGGCCTTCAGCCGCGCCAGGTCCAAGGGCCGGGTGATGCCGTTTTCCACCACGTTGAGAATCGGCGCCGGCTGCGCCGCCTGCTGTTTCTGCGCGGCACGCGCCCGCGCCCGTTCTTCCCGATAGAGCACATAGGCGCGGGCCACGTCGTGCTCCCCGGAGCGCATCAGCGCCAGCTCCACCTGGTCCTGGATGTCCTCGATGTGAAAGGTGCCGCCATTGGGCTGGCGGCGCATCAGGGCATTCACCACCTGCTGCGTCAACTGCTCCACCAGCTCGCGCACCCGCGCCGAGGCCGCGGCCTGACTACCCTTCACCGCGATGAAGGCCTTGGTCATGGCGATGGCGATCTTGTTGGGCTCGAACGCCACCACGCTGCCATTGCGACGGATGGTCTTGTAGTCGGCATAAGTCTTGTCGTTGACGACCGCCGTGGCAGCGTAATCCATGGGGCGACTCGTCAAGCTGGGATCGGTGGCGACAGGGGAGGGTTGCATGCGGTGGTCTCCTCTTCTGGAACGGCTTTTTTCGAAAAAGCTTAAAAATGACCAGCTTAGCCGGCTTGTCCACAACCACAACATCTTGTGGTCGCGGGTAGTTTGGAGCCCTAATTCTAGGGATCTCGGTGGAGGTGTCAACTAGAATTTCCGCTCGCGCGCAAACGCCCGTGGCACGGCCTTTGCGCGCATGTACGCTGGGCGCGCGCTTCCGGATTGGGGCGCGATGCTATGATCAAGGCATGATCTAGGCTGACGAAAGCATGGGACTGCGGGAGACCGTCCCGCCCGCGCAAGGCCAGGCGCCACGCAGTCAAGTCACGCTCGATCATCTCCTGCGACCCCTTGCCATGAAAAACACCGCGGTACTCCTCATCAGTTGCCCAGACCAGAAGGGACTGGTCGCGGCCATCGCCGACTTCCTGCTGCGCCACGACGCCAATATCCTCCACGCCGATCAGCATCAGGATGCGGAACGCAAGCTGTTCCTCATGCGCGTGGAGTGGGATCTCGCCGATTTCCGCCTGGACCTCTCGGCGTTCGAGACTGCCTTCCGTCCGGTGGCAGACAAGTTCGCCATGAACTGGCGCCTCGCCCTCTCCGCGCAGCGGCCGCGCATGGCGGTATTCGTCTCCAAATATGATCATTGCCTGGCGGATCTCCTCTACCGTCACCAGGCAGGGGAATTGCACTGCGACATCCCCCTCATCATCAGTAACCACGAAGACACCCACTGGCTGGCCGAAGCCTATCGCATCCCCTTCCAGCACATGCCGGTGCACAAGGACTCCAAGCGCGAGGTGGAAAGGGACCAGCTCGCCCTATTGCGCCACCACCATGTGGATTTCATCGTGCTGGCGCGCTACATGCAGGTGCTATCGCCCGAATTCATCCATCACTATCCCAATCGCATCATCAACATTCACCACTCCTTCCTGCCCGCCTTCCATGGCGCGCGACCCTACCACCGGGCCTACGAGCGGGGCGTGAAGCTGATCGGCGCGACCAGTCACTACGTGACGGAAGTGCTCGACGACGGTCCCATCATCGAACAGGACGTGGTGCGCATCTCCCATCGCGACCAACTGGAAGACCTGATCCAGAAAGGCGCCGACCTGGAAAAGATCGTGCTTTCGCGGGCCGTTCGCTGGCACATCGACAACCGCGTGCTGGTCTATGCCAACAAGACGGTCGTGTTCGACTGACCCGCCGAGTGGGCAGGCCGGGCGTGGGCGCGGCTGTTCATTGAGCGTTACGTAAGTCGTTGACAGGCTGCGTAAGTCAAACGTCATTCCCGCGAAAGCGGGAATCCAGGGTATTCCTCGCCATGTTCCTGGGTCCCCGCTTTCGCGGGGACGACACAAAGGTGTCACCTATTTACGTAATGCTCAATAGGAGAGGCCTTAGCCGCGATTGCTGCCCGAAGCTGAACAATCGCCGCTTGCGCGCCTCCCACAGGAGGAAGGCCAGCTCGCCAGCCGGGCAGCTTTGGCAAGGGCTGCTGTTTTGGTAGTCGTCAGGAGCCGTTCTTCGGCAGCAACACCCACATGCGCCCCTGCTGGCGCATGGCGCCGGCCAGGCGCCCTGCTTCCTCGCCGAAGCCCCAGAAGAAATCCGCGCGCACCACGCCTTTGATGGCGCCGCCCGTGTCCTGGGCGAACATCAGGCGTTTCAGGGGGACGTCGCGGTTGGGCCAGGTGGTGGCGAGAAAAACGGGCGCGCCCAAGGGCACGGCGCGCGGATCCACCGCCAGGCTGCGGCCGGCAGCGAGGGGCACACCCAGCGCGCCGGGCGGGCCATCCGGTCCCTGCGGCGGCGGTGGCGGCAATTCCCGGAAGAAGACATAGCTGGGATTGGCGGCGAGGAGTCGCGGCAATTTGTCCGGATGCTGCTCCCCCCAGCGGCGAATGCCCTGCATGGAAGCCTGCTCTGGCCTGAGCTCGCCCCATTCAACGAGCTTTTTGCCAATAGAGACATAGGGGTGGCCATTCTGGTCGGCGTAACCCACGCGCAGAATCTCGCCGCTGTCCAGCAGAATGCGGCCAGACCCCTGGATGTGCAGGAAAAAGAGCGCCACCGGATCGTCCACCCAGGCGATCACCCTGCCCGCGAGCGGCCTCGTCCCGGAATCGATCTCCTCGCGGCTGTAATAGGGCACGACGCGATTGCCCACCAGCCGCCCGCGCAGACGATAAGACTTGAGCTCGGGATAGACACTGGCGAGTTCGATCGTCAGAAGATCGTCTGGCACGCCGTAGATGGGATGGCGAAAACGCTCGCTTTGATTGCGGCTGCCCAAGAGCAGGGGCTCGTAGTAACCGGTGATGAGGCCAGTGTCGCTGCCGTCGCTGGCAGAGAGGCGATGGGGCACGAACCATTGCTCGAAGAAACGGCGCGCCGCAGCGTCGTCCGCGGGTATCTGCCGCGCTGCGGCCTGGCAGGGGGCGCTCCAGGCGCGCTGGCGCTCAAGCGCCTGGCAGGAGGCGAGCAAGGCGGGCCAGGCGCCGGCCGCATCGTTGCCTTCCCAACCTTCCACCGCGCTCCAGGGTACGGGCGTGAGCACCGGCGTGGGCGCAACCGGCGTCACGGACGGTTTCGGCGGCAGCGCGCAGGCAGCGAGCGCAAGCAGTATGGCCACGCTTTTCAGGTAGGATGCGAGCGTGCAAACGAAGGAGGAAGCCCGCATGGGATGGCTGCTACTGGAAGCGGGCATCGCCCTGGCATTACTGATTCTCATCGTCTGGTTCACCTTGCCCAAGCGCGGCAAGGACGACAAGTGAGCATCGCGAGGCGAGCCGACACGCCGCGCCATTGGACGGCCATGGCGGGGCGAGTGGGCGCGTAGCCTCGGGGTTTCACCGCCCGCCGTCATTGCCGTGCAAGCCGAAGTCCCGGCCCGCGCAGCCCCTGGTCTGCGCGGTCGTCTGGACCCCGGCTCTCGCTTTGCTCAGCCAAAATGACAGTGCTCGCCGCTAAAGCGCCTGCCACAAACCCTGCCGCAAATACCCTGTGGGAGCGGCTTGAGCCCCAATTGCTCACAAACCCGGCTGCACCCAGGGTTCATGGGGCATGCGCGGGTTCAATGCAGCACGCGCGGCACGCTCAGCACGAATTCTGGGATGGGCGCGTCGAAGCGGGTGCCATCCTCGGCCACCATCTGGTAGCTGCCCTTCATGGTTCCCACCGGCGTGGGGATGGCCGAACCACTGGTGTATTCGTAGCGCTCACCCGGCTTGAGGAAGGGTTGTTCCCCCACCACGCCCAGTCCCTTCACCTCCTGCACGTGGCCTTCGCCGTCGGTGATGATCCAGTGGCGGCTGATGAGCTGGGCAGCGACCGTGCCGGTGTTGGTGAGGGTGATGGTGTAGGCGAACACGTAGCGGCCGGCTGCTTCGTCCGATTGCTCTGGAAGGTAATCGACGCGCGCGGTGACGGTGATTTCGTACTTGGTGCGCTCGGCCATAGCGGACTCGCGAAGAACGGCAGGCCCGCTATTGCACACGAATTCCCGCGCATAGGCAAGGCCGGGCGTTTACGGGTAAAATGCAACGCTTTGTTTCCGATCGAGGATTTTTCGTCATGGCCCAGTTCCGCATTGCGCCTAGTATCCTGTCCGCCAACTTCGCCAAGCTGGGGCAGGAGATCACGGACGTCATCGCCTCCGGCGCCGACATCATCCATTTCGATGTGATGGACAACCATTACGTGCCCAATCTCACCATCGGCCCGCTGGTGTGCGAGGCGATCCGTCCCCTCACATCCGCCATCATCGACGTGCACCTGATGGTGAAGCCGGTGGACCGCATCATTCCGGATTTCGCCAAGGCCGGGGCCAACATCATCACCTTTCACCCGGAGGCCTCCGAGCACATCGACCGCTCCCTGGCGCTGATCAAGGATCAGGGCTGCAAGGCCGGGCTGGTGTTCAACCCCGCCACGCCGCTCCACTGGATGGACCACGTGATGGATAAGCTCGACATGGTCTTGCTCATGAGCGTGAACCCAGGCTTCGGCGGCCAGAAGTTCATCCCGGAAGCGCTCAACAAGCTGCGCCTCGCGCGCCAGAAAATCGACGCCTATCGGGAGAAAACCGGGCGGGAAATCTGGCTGGAGATCGACGGGGGCGTGAAGGTGGACAACATCGCCGAGATCGCCCGCGCCGGGGCCGACACCTTCGTGGCCGGCTCCGCCGTTTTCGGCGCGGGCAAGGAGTCCGACCCGCATCGCTACGACTCCATCATCGCCGCGCTGCGCACAGAACTGGCGAAGGTCTGACGGCGCCCGCCCCATGGACGCAAAGCAAAACGCGTCGTCACCGCCAATGGGCTCCGCACCCGCTGCGTCTGGGACTGCGGCATCCGTGAGTGCCCCTTTTCCCCTCGACATCAAAGCGGTGGTTGTCGATCTCGACGGCACCTTGCTGGATACCGCGCCGGACCTGGCCGCGGCCGCTAACCGCATGCTCGCCGACCTGGGTCGCCCCCCCGTGCCCATGGAGGTGCTCAAGACCTACATCGGCAACGGCGTGTCGCGGCTGGTCAAGCGCGTGCTCACCGGAGACATGCAGGCCGAGCCGGACCCGGAACTGTTCGATCATGCCCTCAAGCTCTACCAGCGCCACTACGCTTTGCACGTGGCCGACGCCTCGCGCCCCTTCCCGGGCGTGCGCGAGGGGCTGGAGGCCATGAAAGCAGCGGGTTTTAACCTGGCCTGCATCACCAACAAGGCCGAGCAGTTCACCATCCCGCTTCTGCTCGCCACGCACCTACACGGTTATTTCGAGCTGATCCTGTCGGGAGATACCCTGCCGCGCAAGAAGCCCGATCCCCTGCCCTTGCTGCACGCCTGCGAGCACTTCCGCATCGCGCCGCAGGAACTCTTGTTGATTGGCGACTCTCTGAACGATGCGCAAGCCGCGCGCGCCGCCGGTTGTCATATCTTCGTCGTGCCCTACGGGTATAACCGCGGCCGGCCGGTGGCGGAGCTCGACGTGGATGCCGTGGTGCCCAGCCTGCTTGAAGCAAGCAAGCTCATCAGGAACGCCGCCTGATCATGTTTGCCTCCGAGATTCGTTTCCTGCTTTTGTCCCGGCGATGGTGCTGACGCACTGCGCCGCGGTGCGGGTCGCGTTGCCCGCAAGGAATGAACGAATCTCAAGGAACTGACATGAACGAGCAAGACTTTCTCAAATACGGCCGCGACGGCTACAACCGGGTGCCTTTGGTGCGCGAACTGCTGGCCGACCTGGATACGCCCCTGTCCGTCTATCTCAAGCTGGCCAACCAGCCTTTCACCTATCTATTCGAATCGGTGCAGGGGGGCGAACGCTTCGGGCGTTACTCCTTCATCGGGCTGCCAGCGCGCACCCGCCTGGTGGTGCGTGGCCACCAGGTGAGCGTGGAGAGTGACGCGGGCAATGAGGAGCAGGCAAGCTACGCCGATCCGCTGCAATTCATCGAGGCCTTCCGGCGCCGTTTCCGCGTTGCACAGCGCCCCGGCCTGCCGCGCTTCTGTGGCGGCATGGTGGGCTATTTCGGCTACGACACCGTGCGCTACATCGAGAAGAAGCTCGCGCAGGTGGACAAGCCCGACCCCATCGCCACGCCGGACATCCTGCTCTTGCTCTCGGAAGAGTTGGTGGTGGTGGACAGCGTCATGGGCAAGCTTTATCTCGTGGTATATGCCGATCCCGGTGAACCGGGCGCCCATGCCCGCGCGGCTGCCCGCCTGGATGCGCTGGAAGCGCAACTGCGCGCTCCCCTCAGCACGCCCGCGGCACCCGTTTTCCCCCGCGCAGAGGCACGCTCCGAATTCGGCGAAGCGGCGTTCAAGGAAGCGGTGGCGCGCGCCAAGCGCTACATCTTCGACGGCGACATCATGCAAGTCGTGCTCTCCCAGCGCATGAGCCAGCCTTTCGCCGCGCCGCCGCTCAACCTCTACCGCGCCCTGCGTAGCCTCAATCCCTCGCCCTACATGTTTCACTGCGATTTCGGCGATTTCCACGTGGTAGGCGCCTCACCCGAGATCCTGGTGCGTCTGGAAGGCGACACGGTCACCGTGCGGCCCATCGCCGGCACGCGCCCCCGTGGCCGCACACGCGAAGAAGACGAAGCGTTGGCGCAGGAACTGCTGGCCGACCCGAAAGAACGCGCAGAACACCTCATGCTCATGGACCTGGGGCGCAACGACGTGGGCAAGGTGGCGCGCATCGGCAGCGTGCGCGTCACGGAGAACATGGTGATCGAACGCTACTCCCACGTCATGCACATCGTCTCCAACGTGGAAGGAACGCTCCGGGACGGCCTCGATGCCATGGACGTGCTGCGTGCCACCTTTCCGGCCGGCACCGTGAGCGGCGCGCCGAAAGTGCGTGCCATGGAAATCATCGACGAGCTCGAGCCCATCAAGCGCGGCCTCTATGCCGGCGCGGTGGGCTATCTGGGCTTTAATGGCGACATGGACCTCGCCATCGCGATTCGCACCGCGGTGGTCAAGCATGGCATGCTCTACGTCCAGGCGGGCGCCGGCATCGTCGCCGATTCCGTGCCGGAAAACGAATGGCAAGAGACCCGCAACAAGGCCCGCGCCGTGCTACGCGCCGCGGAGCTGGCGCTGGGTGGGCTTGCGGCCAAGCAGGAATGAGGTGCCATCATGCTGCTGATGATCGACAATTACGACAGCTTCACCTACAACCTGGTGCAGTATTTCGGCGAGCTGGGCCAGGAGGTGCGCGTGTTCCGCAATGACGAGATCGATCTGGCGGGTGTGGCCGCCCTTGCACCCGATTCCATCGTCATCTCGCCCGGCCCCTGCACGCCCAGCGAGGCGGGCATTTCCGTGCCACTCATCCAGGCCTTCGCTGGCCGCGTGCCGATCCTGGGCGTCTGCCTGGGGCATCAGGCCATCGGCCAGGCCTTCGGTGGCCGCATCGTGCACGCCAAGCAGCTCATGCACGGCAAAACCTCCCTCATCCACCACAAAGACGTGGGGGTGTTCCGAGGACTACCCAATCCCCTCACCGCAACCCGGTATCATTCGCTGGTGATCGAGCGCGAGACCCTGCCGGACTGTCTGGAAATCACCGCCTGGACCGACGATGACGAAATCATGGGCGTGCGCCACAAGAGCTTGCCGGTAGAAGGCGTGCAGTTCCATCCGGAGTCCATCCTCACCGAATATGGTCACGAGATGCTGGCAAATTTTCTGAAGACCGCCTCCGCCACGCGGGCAGCGGGTGGATAGGGGACATCTCGCGGCGACGCTCAACGGAGGAGAATCGCCGCCAGGGCGCCTCCGAAAGGCGGATGCCCCTGTGGAAGCGGCTTTAGGCGCGACTGCTGGCGGCATTTCCGCTTGTGCGAAAACGATAAAAGACACCCCTCGATCTACGGACAATCCAAGGGAAAGGCAAGGAAGAGGCTGAACCGGAGGCCAAAATGACACCACAGCAAGCCCTCACGCGGCTCATCGATAAGCACGACTTGAGTCGAGATGACATGCTCGATCTCATGCACCAAATCATGACCGGCGCGCTCACGCCGGTGCAGATCGCGGGCATTCTCGTCGCGCTACGCGCCAAGGGCGAGACGGTTACCGAGCTCGCTGCCGCAGCCGAGGTGATGCGCAAGCTGGCCACACCTGTGCCCTTGCAATGGGACGAGCACCTGGTGGATACCTGCGGCACCGGCGGGGATGGCGCCCATACCTTCAACATCTCCACCGCCGCCGCCATCGTCGCCGCAGCAGCGGGCGTGAAGGTCGCCAAACACGGCGGCCGTTCCGTCTCCAGCAGCTGTGGCAGCGCCGATGTGCTGGAAGCATTGGGCGTCAACGTCAACCTCACGCCGGACGAGGTGGCACGCTGCGTACAGGAAATCGGCGTGGGTTTCATGTTCGCCCCCAACTACCATAGCGCCATGCGCTATGCCGCGCCCGTGCGCCGCGAGCTGGGCGTGCGCACCTTGTTCAACCTGCTTGGCCCCCTCACCAATCCCGCCGGCGCCAAGAACCAGGTGATGGGCGTGTTCGCGCGTGACCTGGTGGGCACGCTCGCACGCGTGCTACAGGCGCTGGGCAGCCGCCATGTCATGGTAGTGCATGCGGCAGACGGGCTGGACGAAATCAGTCTGGGTGCCGACACCTACGTGGCCGAGCTGAAAGATGGTCGGGTGAGCGAATACACCCTCAACCCGCAGCAGTTCGGCTTCGATCCCGCCGCCTCGGAACGAATCGCCGTCCACAACATCGAGGAGGCGAAAACGATGATCGTCAGTGTGTTCGACAACGTGGACGGCCCCGCCAAAGACATCGTCTGTCTCAACGCCGGCGCCGCGATCTATGTGGGTGGCAGCGCCAGCACGCTGGGCGAAGGGATCCAACGCGCCCGCGAAGCCATCGAATCTGGGGCGGCCAAAGCCAAGCTCACGGCGCTGCGGGCGTTTTCCCAGCGCTTTGCCACCAAGACACACTGAGACTTGAGCCGACGGAGGCATGGCTTGCCCCATGCGCGCACATGACGGTGATTTTTGCGGTCGGTGAGCGAAGCCAGACGCCGGCCATCGCGGCGATAGCCGAACCCACAGGGCTTGTGCCGACTGGGTGTGGAAGGCGCTTTCGCAGCGACCGGAAGGCAGGGGCCGGATTCCGGCTATTATCGCCCTGTGCGTGCCCTCACCCCCGGCCCTATTGAGCGGTACGTAAGTCGTTGACAGGCTGCGTAAGTCAAACGTCATTCCCGCGAAAGTGGGAATCCAGGGTAGTCCTCGCCATGTTCCTGGGTCCCCGCTTTCGCGGGGACCACACAAAGGTGTCACCTACTTACGTAATGCTCAATATTTCAGAAGAATAAGGGCGCCTCGGTTTCGATTCGCGGGCCAACGCGTCCGAGCGGCGGGAATGAAGGGGATGGGGAATGCCGATCCTTCCCCAGGTCCGCGCCCTCTGTTAGGGTTTGCATCGGTTTCGTCTGGGTAGCCAACATGTCCGATATTCTTGCGAGAATCCTTGCTACCAAGGGCGAGGAAATCGCCGCCGCGAAAAAGCGCGAGCCGCTCGAGGCCATGCGCGCCGCGGCGGAGTTCGCGCCGCCGCCACGCGACTTCACCGGCGCGATCGCCAGCCGCATCGCCGCCGGCCAGGCAGCGGTGATCGCCGAGATCAAAAAGGCCAGCCCGAGCAAGGGCGTGTTGCGGGAGGATTTTCGCCCCGCCGAGATTGCCGCAAGCTACGAGCGGGGCGGCGCCGCCTGTCTGTCCGTGCTCACCGACCGCCCCTTCTTCCAGGGCAGCCCCGACTATCTGCGCGAGGCGCGCGATGCCTGCTCCCTGCCCGTGCTGCGCAAGGACTTCATCATCGATCCCTACCAGGTGTACGAAGCGCGGGCCATGGGCGCGGATTGCATCCTGCTCATCGTCGCCGCCTTTGCCACTGCTGCGACGGGCAGGCCCGGCGCTGGCGACAAAGGCTTCGACCTGGCCACCATGCGGGAACTGGAGTCAATCGCTCACACACTGGGCATGGCCGTGCTGGTGGAAACGCACGACAGCAGGGAACTTGACGCGGCGCTCGCGCTCACCACGCCCCTCATCGGCATCAACAACCGCAACCTCCGCACCTTTGACGTGAGTCTCGACACCACTCTGAGCCTGTTACCACACATTCCCGCGGGACGGCGCATCATCACCGAATCGGGCATCCTCGCCCCTGAACACGTACGCCTCATGCGGGAGCATGGCGTCCATGCCTTTCTGGTAGGCGAAGCCTTCATGCGCGCCGCCGATCCCGGGGCAGAACTCGCCCGTCTGTTCGCGTGAAACACCTCATCATTCCCGCGCAAGCCGGGCGTTAAGCTTGGCGGTTGGCTCGCCCATCGTCATTCCCGCGCAAGCGGGAATCCAGGCGCAGGTGGAGGCGTCATTCCCGCGCAGGCGGGAATCCAGGCGCAGGTGGACCAAGCCACCGCCGTTTCTGGATTCCGGGTCGCCTTCGGCGCCCGGAATGACGGGGGCCCATTCCCGCGCCCCTCCGTCATTCCCGCGCAGGCGGGAACCCAGGGCCAGGTGGAGGCGTCATTCCCGCGCAAGCGGGAATCCAGGCGCAGGTGGACCAAGCGGCCCTGCCAGGTGAGTCCCTGGAGAGCCCTGGGGTCAGGCCTTTACTTTCTACCAGAGAGCCCTGAGAGCCCTGGGGTCAGGCCTTTACTTTCTACCATCGAGGGTCGAGCCTTAGCCCCCGCCCTTTCTGGATTCCGGGTCGCCTTCGGCGCCCGGAATGACGGTGGAGACGTCATTCCTGCCCCTACGTCATTCCCGCCCCATCGTCATTCCCGCGCAGGCGGGAATCCAGGCGCAGGTGGACCAAGCCCCCGCCGTTTCTGGATTCCGGGTCGCCTTCGGCGCCCGGAATGACGGTGGGGGGGGCATGCCCGCGCCCATCCGTCATTCCCGCCCCGGCGTCATTCCCGCGCAAGCGGGAATCCAGGCGCACGTGGACCAAGCCCCCGCCGTTTCTGGATTCCGGGTCGCCTTCGGCGCCCGGAATGACGGTGGAGGGGCATGCCCGCGCCCATCCGTCATTCCCGCGCAAGCGGGAAAATCCAGGCGCAGGTGGACCAAGCGGCCCTGCCAGGTGAGTCCCTGTGGGCGTTGGGGGCGGTTAGGGGCGCTTTTACGCACCCTTGATGCGCAGCGCAGGCCCCAAATGAAAAACCCGCCGGCTGGCGCCGGCGGGTCTCTCCTCCGCTCGGAGCCGGGGTCACTCAGAACTTCACTTCTTCCACCGTGCCGCCAGCAGCCTGAGTGAGCGCCTTGCGGATGGCTTCCGGGCTCTTCATGATGTTCATGAAGCTGTTCTTGCCCATCATGGACAGGTCGGGGAAGCTGATGGCGATACGGAAGCGGGCGTAGAGCGCATAAGCCTTGTTGCCGGACACCAGGATCTCGTAGGGCAGGTGGGCGGCCGACTTCACGTCCTTGAAGTCGATCTCGCTCATGATGTACTTGTCATCCATGTACTTGTCCGCCTCGGTATTGCCCTTCATGGCCACACCGAACACCGTCTCCTGCTTGCCCGGGATGTCGATGCGGTAGACCTTGGTCACCCCGGCCACGCCCTTGGCGAGGTTGGCTTCCACCGTCCTCACGCCGTCTTCATAGCTCTTGTACTCGGCCAGGACGCTGGGCTCGTCGAAATACTCCATGCCGACCATGTAGTGGTACTTGCGCAGCTTGGAAGCGGAAAGCCCCTTGGCGCCGAACTCCTCCACGCGGCCCAGCGCCTTCTCCAGCGCGGCTGCGACGTTCTTTAGGTCGCCCTTCATGCGGTAGGCATGGGCCCAGTAGGGCGGATTGGTATAGGACACCTGCACCTCGTCACCCACCTTTACCACCGCCACGCGCATGGCCGCGCCGAAGCCGCCATGCTCGCTCTGGGCGGCGGTGCGTTTGAGCTCGTCATTGGTGACGGCGATGATGGTCGTATTGGCGTAGGGGCTGTAGGCCCCCACCACCTGGAAGCCGTGGGCGGTGAGGGCCTTCTTCACTTCTTCCACCTTGGCCGCCTGATCGCCCGGACCCTTGGATGCCAGGACAAAAGGTTTGAGCAGGTCATCGGCCAAGGCAACGCTGGCCATCAAAGCCAGACAAAGCGCGGCAAACCATTGGGTCATTCGTTTCATGATGTCTCCTCTATTTGCGGGCCGCCTGCGGGCGGCTTTAGGTACAGGGCAAGAGGCCAGGGGCCCCAGGGGCCAAAAAAAAGCTGAAAGTCGAACCGCAACTTTCAGCTTTTTGCCACAATGGCCCAGGCCTTAGAACTTCATGCCGTAGGCCACGCCGAAGCTGTCTTCGTACATGGTGTTGTTGATGTCAGCGTTGGGACCGGTGCCGTTGACCGTATTCTTGAAGGCATGCATGTAGGCAAAGGACAGCTCACCGCCGCTTGGCATGCGCCAGGTGGCGCCCAGGGTCAGGTGATCCTTGACCACGCCCGGCGCCAGGATGTTGAAGAAGGTCTCCGTGCCGGCATAGGGCGCATCGGTGGTGCTATAGCCTGCGCGCAGGGTCCATGCCTTGTTCAGGTCATAGGACACACCCAGCTTGTACACGGTGATGTCTTCCCAGCCGAAGCCCGGGCCGTTGCTGTCGCCAAGCAACCAGGGCGCAGTGCCCTTGTTGGCAATGGACTTGATGCTGCCGTAGTTGATCTGCTGCACATCACCCGCGATGGTGAGCTGGGGGGTGGCCTTCCAGGCAAAGCCGATGCCGTAGTTTTCGGGAATGTCGAAATCCCCCTGCTCCGCGAACAGGCCCTTGTACTTGTCGAACTTCTGCATCCAGGTGCGGGACTGGTAGGCCACACCCACGCTGAAGGTGGGCGTCAACTGCCCCGTCCAGCCCAGCCCGATGCCATAGCCCCAGGAGCTGTCATAGCCGTTGTTGGTGACGTTGTTCGGGGAAGACGACCATGTAGTGTTGTCGAAATTCTGCAACCCATAGGCCTTGAAGCGCTGGTAGGCGATCTTGAGGCTCACCCCCACGGCGTGGTTTTCGTTCACCTTCATGGACAGGGTGGGGGAGATGAAAAGCTGCATCAGGTCCACGCCGAGATTGCCATTCCCAAACACGAGATTGGAGGTCCTGCTATTGAAGTCCCCATAATCGGTATTCATCCCCCCATTGCCATACACCGACACGCCGAAGGACATGTTGTTGGAAAGCATCTGGTTGTAGCCAAACTCGGGGATGAAGAAGTTTTCCGTGTCGTTGCCGTCGTAAGTCCCAGGGAATGGAGTGCTGGAATCCAACGTGCTTTCCCGCTGCGGGCGGAAGTAATCCAGACCCACGTCCCAGCGGCTGCCCACCAGCACCATGTTGGCGGGGTTGGTGGCGGCGGCCAGGGCGTCCTGGCCATAGGCATAGCCCACGCCGGCCATGCCCTTGGACTTGATGCCGTAGCCGTGGGAGAAGTAACCATTGGTGGCGAAAGCCGGGGCGACCACGCCAGCCAGCATGAGCGCGCCTGCGAGAGCACGAAGTTTCATTTCTTTCCTCCTTGGGAGCGGTTGTTGATGATTGGGTCTTGGCAACAACGCCTTGCGTCGTTGGGGCGATCATACACAACGATGCAAGTGTGGCAAAGAATTTTAGTAGGGAATGACCAGTGACGGGGGCTCGACTGTTGCAAAAATGCGACAGGCGAACCAGCAAAGCAATCGAGTCCGCCGCTAAAACCCCTCCCACAGAAAGCCCAAGGTTTGTGCAAGGGCCTTGTGGGAGGGCTTCAGCCCCGCCCCTCAGCCCGCGAAGTTGGTCTCGGCGAAGGACCAGTTGGCCAGGTGTTCCAGGAAGGTTTCCACGAACTTGGGCCGCTGGTTGCGGTAGTCGATGTAGTAGGCATGCTCCCACACGTCCACGGTGAGCAGGGGCTTGTCACTCGTGGTGAGGGGCGTGCCGGCGTTGCTGGTATTGACGATGTCCACGGAGCCGTCGGCTTTCTTCACCAGCCAGGTCCAGCCGGAGCCAAAATTGCCCACGGCGCTGGCCTGGAAGGCCTTCTTGAATGCTTCGAAGCTGCCCCACTTCTTGTTGATGGCCTCAAGCAACGCACCCGTGGGCATGCCACCCCCCTTAGGCTTCATGCTGTGCCAAAAGAAGGTGTGGTTCCACACCTGGGCGGCATTGTTGAAGATGCCTCCCGCCGGCGCCGTGCGGATGATGTCCTCCAGGCTCTTGCTCTCGAACGCCGTGCCCTTGATCAGGTTGTTGAGATTGGTGACATAGGCCTGATGGTGCTTGCCGTAGTGATACTCCAGCGTCTCGGCGCTCATGTGGGGCGCGAGCGCATCCTTGGGCCAGGGCAGCGGCGGCAGTTGATGTTCCATGGGATGACTCTCCTGCTTGTGTTGATGGTTGCGTGGGGCGGGAATTGTATGCGGCGCCGTCGCGTTGGACAATGTTGACAAATGCGCTCGCGGATGGGCTGCCTTGGGTCACCCCTCGATCGCGGCCAAAGCGCGCCCGCAAGCCCTTTGCACAAACCCTTGCCTTTCTGTGGGGGGCGCTTAAGCCGCGATCTTGGGCGCCCATCGGGATTCCCGCCTTCGCGGACATGGCGGGGTGAGCTGGGTCGCCCGAGACTGGATGCCCACCTGCCTGGGCGAGGGTTTAGCTGCGCTCAGTTGCCTTCGAGCTGCCGGCGGACGCGTTGCAGGTCTTGCGCCTCGAGGGGAAAGGGATAGGAGCGGATGTCAGACGGGGGGGAGTCGCCATAGGGTCGGTTGCAGGCGGAGACATCGGCCTCGGGGCCAGGACAGCCGGAGGTACGGAAGGGCTTGCCACTGGCGATGATTGCTTCGAGTGTTTCCCGCGGCAGTCCAAAGTCGGTGAGGCGGCCCGCGGCGTCGAAGCGCATCCGCTCGATGCGCCCGCCGGCGTAGTCGATGAGGTAGCGTCCAAGCTGCACGCGCCGCCATTGCCCAGGATCGCACGCGGGCCAATCCTCCATGAGGGCGCCCCGCTCAGGAAAAAAGGCGAACAGGTGGTTGTGCCCGCCCAGGTCGCGAATGGTCTGGCAGAGGGTCAGCATTTCCTGTTCGGTCTCGCCCATGCCGCAGATGAGGTGCACGCCGAAACGCTCCGGCCCGAACACTTCCGCCGCCCAGTGGATGGCCTGCCAGTATTTCTCCCAGCGATGGGGGCTGTTCACGCTGCGACCGCGTGTGCGCTCGAAAATGGCCGGCGTGACCGCGTCCAGCGCCACGGTGAAGATCTCCGCGCCGAGGGCCTTCAGTTCCACCAGATCGTCGCGCTTCATGGTGGTGGGGTTGGAAAGAATCGATACTGGCACGTGCGGCACCGCCCGCACCCATTTTGCAAGCAGCACGCGGGTGTCGGCATCGGAATCGGGATGGGTGATCATGGAGATGCACATGCGCTGGAAGCAGCCACGGTCGGCACCCGAGCGCATGCGCGCGATGACTTCGTCGAAGCGGCACGTGGGCCAGTCCACACGAATGAAGTTGCGGTCGGCGTAATCGCGCGCCTCTTCGCGATGACGCGCCAGGCCGCAATAGGCGCAGTTGGCGCGGCAGCCTTCAGGATAGGTCACCAGTAGATTGAGACAATGGGTGCAGTCGGTGCGGTACATGCGGCCTGGCATGAGGCCGAGGGTGATGGCCGCAGCAGTGCTCATCTGCACGTATTCGGGCGAGCGCATCTCCGGGGTGCGGCGCCGCAGATCGGGACGATAGAAGTGGATGGTCTGCTCCATCGCTTTTTCCTATCACAGCGTTAGGTCGGCACGTCAAGCCCCCGCCTCGTTCACGCGCAAGCGGGAGCCCTGGGGTCACGGGAGCCCTGGGGTCAGGCCTTTACTTTCTACAATCGAGGGTCGAGCCTCAGCCGCCGCTTCCTGGATTCCGGGTCGCCTTCGGCGCCCGGAATGACGGTGGAGGGGGCATGCCCGCGCCCATCCGTCATTCCCGCCCCTTTGGTCATACCCACACCTCTCCGTCATTCCCGCGCAAGCGGGAATCCAGATCCACGCGGCCATGGCCCCCGCCGCTTCCTGGATTCCGGGTCGCCTTCGGCGCCCGGAATGACGGTGGAGGCGTCATTCCCGGCCCTGCAGGAGCCCTGCAGGAGCCCTGGGGTCAGGCCTTTACTTTCTACAATCGAGGGTCGACTCTTAGCCACCGCCGCTTCCTGGATTCCGGGTCGCCTTCGGCGCCCGGAATGACGGTGGGGGGCATGCCCGCCCTTGCGTCATTCCCGCCCCTCCGTCATTCCCGCGCAAGGGAGTCCTGGGGTCAGGCCTTTACTTTCTACAATCGAGGGTCGAGCCTTAGCCCCCGCCGTTTCTGGATTCCGGGTCGCGTTCGGCGCCCGGAATGACGGTGGGGGGCATGCCCGCCCTTGCGTCATTCCCGCCCCTCCGTCATTCCCGCGCAAGCGGGAATCCAGCGTATTCTTGGCCCTTTTTCCTGGGTCGGCGCTTTCGCGGGGACGACACAAAGGTGTTACCTTCCGTAATGCTCCATAAGATCACGACGCAAAAGCCACGCCCTGTGGCGCCGCATGGCTTGCCCAAGGCGCCTGGAAATATTCTGGAAACGCCGCCCATGCCCGACGGAATTCCGCATCCGTGCGCCGGGTAGCCTGCCACAGGGCCTGTCGGCGTGCCACGGCGCGTGCAAGACTGGCACCGAACACATCGCGTAGCTCCGCTTCGTACGCCTCCAGCGCGCGGGAACGCCCAGCGAGCCAAGCTGCGGCGGCCTGGCCCGCATACTCACCGGAAGCGACCGCCGCTGCGATGCCCGCGCCGGTCACCGGATGGGTAAGCCCCGCCGCATCCCCCGCGAACAGCACGCGCCCCACCGCCAGCCGCGGGCGCAAGCCTGCAACGGGGATGGCGCCGCCGGTGCGCCGCAGCACGGTGGAGGCCACTCGGCCCGCTTTCACGAGGCTGTCATGCAGCGCATCCAGCACGCCCTTCATCTGCCGGGCGGAGCCCGTTAGTCCCACGCCCACATGCGCCCTTCGCCCCCTCGGAAACAACCAGGCATAGCCGCCGGGATAGGCGTCCGACAGCCAGACATCGGTGTCCGGCCAAGATGCGGATAGGGGCACGGTGTATTGCCGGGTGAGGAGGCTGGCCAGCGGCGGCAGGCCAAGCAGGCGGGCCACGGCGGAATGGGGCCCGTCCGCGGCGATGAGCAGGCGATAGACGATGGTGCGTGCGCCGCCACCGTCCTCTACGATGGCCCCATGGCTTGCGGCATCCAGCGCAGCAAGCACGGTCCCGGTGGAAAGTTGCGCGCCGGCTGCCACGGCCCGCGCCGCCAGGGCCTGATCGAACACTGCACGGTCGATCATCAGTCCAGGCAGGTCTGCATACACCCAGGACCCGGAGGGTAGACAGGTGTTCATACCCCGGATGGGCTGGCGCACCGCTTGCGTGCTCTGGGCCAAGCCGGCGAGCGGCAGGGGCACGAACTCCGCGCACTGGACGGGCTGGCCCACCTGCCGGCGCCGTTCCACGATGAGCACGGAAAGCCCGCGGCTCGCGGCGGCGGCCGCGGCGCTGGCGCCCGCCGGGCCGCAGCCCACCACCAGCACGTCCACCGCGGCCGGATTCATGATGCGTCCTTGGTCCGCGCGCCGGCGAGCGCGGCCTGCGCCACCGCGACGAAGTCGGCGGGGCGAAGGCCCGCCAGATCCACCTCGCGCGCGGCAAAGAAGGCATGCACCGCCGCCTCCAACTGCGACGCACGCACATCCCGCAACGCCGCTTCCAGGTCGAGAAGGGCGCGCCTGGGATGGACGAAGAAGTCTCCCGTGAACTGGATTTGCTCGATGCGATCCCGCGCTGCATCGTAGGCCATCCCCACCCGCACCAACCCTGCCGGAAATTTGCGCATCGCCTGAAGCCGCACCGCGCCGCCGCGCATGCCTTCGCCGAATACCCAGGCCGGCTCGCGCACCTCGGCAAGCGCCGTGGCGAACCGCCGTTGCTCGGCCTCGTTAAGCCCGGCGGGCGCAAACCCGACCTGGAAAGCCTGGCCGAAAGCCTGGGCGAGCGCGGTCTGCACCGTGGCCAGGGCAGGCGCAGCACCCAATAGCTCAGCAAGGCTGGCCACACGCTCGCGGGCGCTGGTGAGGGCCTTGTCCGCGAGCTTCTCGGCGGGAATGCGCAGCACGCGCAGCATGCGGCTTACGTCGAACTCGATGAGCAGCGTGCCCTGATACATGAGGGCCTCGCCTTCGAACACGCCGCCGGTGCCCGAGATCTTGCGCCCACCTACTTCGATGTCGTTACGGGGCCGAAAGCGGGCGTCCACCCCGAGGGCAGAAATACCCTGCGCGGCTGCCTCGCAAATGCGTTGGGCGATTAGGCCAAGCTGCGCGACCCCGAGCGTGCTGCGATGTAAATAAAGCTCCCATCCCAATTGCCCGGCATCGAAATAGATGGCGCCTCCGCCGGTGATGCGCCGCTGCACCTCGATGCCGTTATGCTGGCAGTAATCGAGATCCAGCTCCTGGCGGGGGTCTTGATGGAAGCCTACCAGCGCACTGGGCGTAAAACGCAGGAAACGCAAGGTGTTGGGCCCCTCGCCCGCCGCACGCGCTTCCAGTAGCGCGCGGTTGAAGGCGATATTCTCCGCCGCGCCGCGCAAGCCCGTATCCAGTAGCCGCCAAATCTCAGCCATGGGTCACCACCGGCACGGGAAAAGCAGGCGGGCGGCCCGGCGGCGCCTCAGCCGCGCCCAGGATTTCGGCGCCCAGGGCCACCTCCCCGGCCAGGGCGCAGCAGCCCGGCATGACGTGAACTTCGCGCCCCAGACGATGCGCGAGTTCCACCACGCCTTCGGCGGGATGGGCGACGGCATTAAGCCCGGCCAGCACCGCGTAGGCGTCGATTTTTAGCCGCGCGCGCCCCGGTGGCCGTGCACAGCCAAGCAGAATGGGGAGGCCGGGCAGCGCCCGCCGCGCGTCGAGAAAGAAGCGGCCCACGGCTTCCGGATTGGGCGTGGCGAAGGGCCGCGTCGGCGGCGCGTAAAAGGGCATGGCCACCACCAGCACCAGGGCGTGGGGGCGGTGGCGCGCCACCATCTCGAGCGCCTGCCATTCTCCCAGCAGGCGGCCATAATGCAGCCCGAGCACGATGTGGGGCACCACGCGCAGCCCACTGGCCACGAGGGCAGCGAGACTCGCCTCGAAATCCGCCACGGGTCGCTTGAGGTGATAGACCTGGGTCAGCGTGTCCTGGGCGCCGATGACATCCATCATGGCCACGTCGATGCCAGCCTCAGCCAAGGCCCGCGCGCGTGTCTCATCGGTGAGCGCCGTGTGCAGCGCGATTCCAAACCGGGGGAAGCTGTCCTTGATGCGGCGCAGCACGGGCAGATAGGGGTCGTACTCCACCTCGTTGCGCCGGTTCGAGCCGCCGGTGAGCAGCATGCCATGGGCGCCGCGGGCAATTTCCTCGTTTACCACCCGCCACAGGGCATCGGGCGTGGGCGCGGGAATCATGGGCGCAAGGATTTTCGCCTTGCAGTGATCGCAGGCCAAGGCGCAGTCTGGGCCGGTGATGGACACGGCAGGCCAGCGCCCCATCCCGCAAGATGCGATCTCGCTCGAACGATAGGCCTTGAAGCTCGGGACGTGGAAACGAACGGGAGAAGGGGTCGCTTGCGCCAGCAATTCGCCGACGAGCCTGGCGTCCAAGGGCGCGGCATCGAAGGCTTCGATGCCCCAGCTGGGATCCGGCTCGCTAATCATGGCAAAGCGCTGCGACGGCGCCAGGCGCTCATGCGCAACCCGCGAAACCCTCCGCCTCCATTTTCACTTCGAAGGCGTTGAGGGCAGCCTCGCCAGTGAGGAGGGTGCCCACCTCCTCCTCCCATGCCGAGGGTTGCATGCGCACCATCCAACCGGTGCCATAGGGATCTTCATTGGCTAGGCCCGGTTGGGCGTCCAGGGCTTCGTTGACGGCGATGATTTCGCCACTGACGGGCGCCTTCACCGGTCCCACCCACTTGCCGGATTCCACCGTCGCCACCGAGCGTTCCTGCTCCACGTGCCGGCCCACCGCCTTGGGTGTAAAGGCGACGATGGGACCTGCCAGCGCGGTAGCATAGGCGGTCATGCCCACGGTCACGCTGCCATCGGCCTCACGGCGGCACCACACGTTGGATTCCACGTCGTAATAGAGATCGTCCGGAAAGGGACAGCCGCGTACCGTGCTCATCGTCGCTCGCAACGCGCCCACGGCGCGCTTGCTGATGGGAAGTGGGTGTGACGGAATTGTAACCCAGTTCGCGCGCTGCACCCTCGATACCACTGCTTAGCGTGGGGATGCTGCTGTGGGCGGGGCTTTAGCCGCGATTGCCGAGCGTATGCCGAAAAAACCGGGAATCCAGGCACGGCTCACGACGGTCAGCACAGACGGCCGGAGCACAAAAAAGGCGGCACGATGGCCGCCTTTCTTTGCCGTGAACGGGGCTTAGATGAAGAGGCAAATGTCGCTTTCGCCCGCGAATTCGAAGAAGGTGGCGGCACCGCCATATTCCAATCCGTCGATGAAGTCCTCGTGCTCGAAGCCGAACAGATCGACGGTCATCTGGCAGGCGATGAACTTCACGTCCGCTTCCCTACACAAGGTGCGCAGTTCCTCGATCGTCGCCACGCCGTTGTTGGCAATGGTCTTCTTCATGAGGGCGGTGGCCAGCGATTCGAAACCAGGCACGATGGCCTGCACGGCGTTGGGGATGTTCCAGTTGATGCTCTGGAACCACTTTGGTCCAAAGGGCATCTTCATGGGCATGCCCGGATTACCCAAGGGGCTCACCTTGAGGCCGCTCAAGTCCTTGCGCAGGATCTGCAGACCATAAAAGGTGAAGAAGACCTGGACTTGATAGCCCAGCGCCGCGGCGGTGGACGCGAGGATCAGGGGCGGGTAGGCCCAATCGAGCGTGCCTTTGGTGGCGATGATCGCGAGTTTCTTTTCATCCATCGTGTGTGCCTCCTCTCAAAGTTGGGTCGCGCCCGTTTCTGTCCAACCGTCGTTATCCTTATGCGCAGGTGTGAAAATTGCGGGGTTTATTTTTTCTTCATGAAGAAGACGAATTCGCCACCGGATTCGGCGGAGGACACCAGCTCATTACCGGTCTGCTTGGCGAAGGCCTGCATGTCTTTGACGGAACCAGGATCCGTGGCGATGACCTTGAGCACCTGACCGCTGGACATCTCGGCGAGCGCTTTCTTGGTACGGAGAATGGGCAGCGGGCAGTTCAGGCCGCGGGCGTCGAGTTCTTTGTCAAAGTTCATGGTGAGCCTCCAGAAGGGTTTATGAAAAAATTCGCAACAACGAATATGCGTGAAACGGCTATTTATAATCCACTTGCCCGCGCCTGGCAACTCCCGCAGGGGATGCACGCAATGCCCCCGCAGCGTGCCCCCGGTCATGCGCGGCGGGCGGAACGGGTACGGGCCGGCCCGCTAAAGACGCATCAGGCCGCAGCCAAAGCCAGCCCCGCGCGCGCCCAGTTGATGATGCCGCCGGCTAGGTTGTACACCTGGTCATAGCCCTTGTTGGCCATGAAGAGGCAGGCCTGGGCGGAACGGGCACCACTGCGGCAGTAGAACACCACGGGCTTGTCTTTGGGCAACTGCTCGCCTGCCAAGGGCAGCAGGTGCAAGGGCATGAACTTCGCCCCCGGAATCGCGCCGGCGGCGAACTCCGCCTCGGTGCGCACATCCACCAAGACCACCTCGCCTTCTGCCTGCATGCGCTGCACCGTGTGCGGGTCCACTTCCTTGATGCTAGGCATTCCAAACATGAAAAACCTCCGAAGCTATATTAGGCTGCGCTAATATACAGGCATCTCATTGGATTTCAAGACACTCAGCAACGCTGCGCGCCATGGTAGAGATTGACCACATGGCGCGCCTCGGCAAAGAACAACCAACGCTCGGCCAGCACGCCCAGCAGGGCGATGAGGGCAACGACGGCACCCCCACTTACCTCGGGCCCGGCTTGCACCAGCCAGACAAACGGGATCACGAAGCCGGCCAAGAACACGAAAATGCGCAGTGCCAGCGCCCAGCGCCGCGCGATCTGGAAACCGAATTCCTGGGTGAGGAAGGTGCCGTGGGTATGGCCGGCGTCGAACAGCTTGACCTGGGCGCGGGTGAAGCCGGTGGCGGTGTGGATGGTGGATGCCGCCACGGGGCTGCCGATCCAGAAGTAATAGAGTCCCTTCAGGAAGGCCGCAGCCACCAGGAAAGCAAGCACGAGGAAGTAATAGGGCGCGCGGTCCACCTCGCCCTGATTGGCGATCAGCATGAGAATCAGCGCGCCCGTGTAATGGCCCAGCGCCAGATAGTTGGCGGGCACCAGGGGCGTGTTCCACTGGCGAATGGTCTTCAAGCACGCATAGATCATGCTGGTGGAGAAGACGGTGACCCACGCCAGCAGGGTGGCGAGCGCGCCCAGGGTCAGAAGCAGTCCTTCCAGCCCGAGATCGAGGAAGGACAGGCCCACGTAACCGAAGGCGAAGGGGAAGAAGGTCACGGCGAACACGCCTTCCCGCGACAGCCAGGAGGTGCGCCAGCGGCTGAAGGCACGCCAGGCATTCTTGGGATTGGCCAGGTGGCCTACCGATGAGAGGAGGCCCGCGATGATGAGCACGAGGGCGATAGCGCCACCGACCGAGACTTGTTGGCGCGACAGCCCGCCACCCAGTTGGAGCAGGTCGGCGAGATACAACAGGGCGAACAGGCCGAAGCCGGCACCAGAGGCGACGGTGAAAAAAATGACGCTGAATGCGGGATGCATGTGTCTCTCCGTGAGGCGTGGGGCATCAGACGCGATGGGCAAACCGATGGCTTGGGCTCGCCCGGCGCGCCTGACGCGTTAGCGTTTGACCAGTTTGTTGGCGAACGTCTTCAGCCGCTCCTTGAAGCCGGGCTGGCCCAGATTCTCGGTGGGAATCGGCGGTGCCTTGCGCGGCGGCAGGTAGTGGTTGGTGGGGTTGTAGCCCAGCTCTGGCAGGAGTTGATAGCCCTCCCGCTCGCGCACCGCGCGCGACACCGCGGAGTCCGGATCGTCGAAGTCGCCAAACATGCGCGCATGGGCGGGACAGGTGAGGACACAGGCGGGCTGGCGCTCCTCGATGGGAATGGTCTCGTCGTAGATGCGGTCCACGCATAGCGTGCACTTCTTCATGGTGCCGGATGCGCGGTCCAGCTCCCGGGCGCCGTAGGGGCAGGCCCAGGAGCAGTAGTTGCAGCCCATGCACTTGTCCTGGTCCACCAACACGATGCCGTCTTCGGCGCGCTTGTAGGAGGCGCCGGTGGGACACACCGTGACGCAGGCCGCGTCCTCGCAGTGCATGCAGGACATGGGAAAGTTGATGGTCTTGTTGTGGGGATACTCGCCCACCTCGAAATGACGGATGCGGTTGAACCACACGCCCGATGGCTCTGCGCCATAGGGTTGATAGTCCGATAATGGCCCCGTCGTCCCAGAGGCGTTCCATTGCTTGCAGGCGATGGCGCAGGCATGGCAGCCCACGCACACGTCCAGATCGATGACCAGTCCAAGTCGCATTTTCTTAAACCTCGCTCATTGCCAAAGGAGGGCGGGCAACAATCAGGAATCGCTGCGCGCCGTGTAACGCAGCACGTCTGGACGCTTGCCGTCATCCCAGGGCAAGGGCTTGACCTCGGGGAACTGGGGTTGGCTGCCCACTTCGCCCGGCTCGGCCTTGTAGATTTTCACGCGCAGATCGAACCAGGCGGCCTGGCCGGTCACGGGATCCGAGTTGGTGATGCGCCGCTCGCCGGGCTTTTCCGGCAGGAGCTCGGAGATCAGGTGGTTGAGCAGGAAGCCCTTTCTTGCCTCCGAGGCATCGGGCGCAAGACCCCAAGTACCGGCCTGCTTGCCAATGGCGTTCCAGGTCCAGACTGTGTTTTCCTCGCAGCCTTCCATGGTCTTGATCTGGCAACGGATGCGGCCATTGTGGGATTCCACCCACACCCAGTCGTAGTCCTTGAGCCCCAGCTCCGCGGCCTTCTTCGCGTTCATGTGCAGATAGTTCTGAGCCATGATCTGGCGCAGCCAGGCATTCTGGGAATCCCAAGAGTGATACATGAACATGGGGCGCTGAGTGAGCGCGTAGAAGGGATATTCCTCGGCATTGACGCGCTGCTGTTCCAGGGGCTGATACCACAGGGGCAGCGGGTCGAAATACTTCGTGAGGCGCTCCCGGTCGGCCGGATTGGTGGGTTGCGGACCGTCATACAGCCCCATACCGGCAAGCCGGAATTTCTGCAGCGGCTCGGAATAGATCTGCATGATGATGGGCTCGACCTTGCCGACGAAACCTGCTTCCGCCGCCACTTCTAGATACGCCTTATTGGCGAAGCGATTGTATTTCTGACTGTCGGGCCAATGGTGGGCGAAGAAGGACTGGTTCTCGATGTACTTCTCCCACTGGTTGGGATTGGGCTCGCCCTTGAGGGACTTGCTACCGTCCTTGCCACGCCAGCCAGCAAGGAAGCCCACGCCAGGACTGCGTTCGAAATTGACGATGAAGTCCTTGTAGTCCTTGAATTTGCGGGTGCCGTCCTTGTTGGTGAAGGCAGGGAATTTCAGGCGAGACGCGAGCTCCACCAGCACCTCCTGCCAGGGGCGCACGTCCCGGTCCGGCGTGACTACGGGATGACGAATGGCATCCGCGGCCGCATCCGGCTCGGAGATGGGACGGTCCAGCAGGGAAATGCAGTCGTGACGCTCCAGGTAGGTGGTGTCCGGCAGCACCAGGTCGGCGAAGTTCACCATCTCAGAGTGGAAGGCATCGACCACCACCAGGAAGGGGATCTTGTATTGTCCGTACTCTTCCGGATCCTCCTGCACCAGCATCTCCTGGATGCTCTTGGTGTTCATGGTGGAGTTCCACGCCATGTTGGCCATGAACAGGATCAGTGTGTCGATGGCGTAAGGATCGTGGTTGGTGGCGTTGGTGATCACCATGTGCATGAGACCATGGGAGGCCAGCGGCGACTCCCAGGAATAGGCCTTGTCGATGCGCACCGGATGGCCTTCCGGGTCGATCACCAGATCCTCGGGACGGGTGGGGAAGCCCAGGGGCGGCCGCGCCAGGGGCGTGTTGGGCGCATGGATGATGTCCAGGTTGTTCTCCGGCAGCTGGTGCGGCGGAATGGGCTTGGGATAGGGCGCGCGCGCGCGGAAGTTGCCGGGACCGTCGAGCGCGCCCAGCAGGATCTGGATCAGATGGATAGCGCGGCAGGCGTGGAAGCCATTGGAGTGCGCGGATATGCCGCGCATGGCATACATGGCCACGGGTCGTCCCACCACCTTGTCGTGGCTGCGGCCCCAGACGTCGGTCCACTGGATGGGAAGCTCGATCTGCTCCTTGAAAGCGACATGGGCCATTTCCAGCGCCAGACGCTCGATTTGCTCCGCAGGCACGCCGCATTCATGCGCCACGTTCTGCGGCGCATAGCGCTCGTCCAGGTAGCGTTCGGCCACCAGCGTCATGACCGTCTTCACCGGCCGACCATCCGGTGCCACGAACTCGCCGAACAGCGCAGGCGCAATGTCCGCCTCCAGTGCGGAGACGAAGGCCTGTTTTTCCAGATCCCACACCAGGGGATGGCCCGCCTCGTCGCGCAGGAACAACCCATCCCCTTTCTGTCCCGGCGTTTGCACCACGAGCCACGGCGCGTTGGTATAGCGCACCAGGAATTCCCAGTCGAACAGCTCCCGCGAGAGCAACACATGCACGATGGACAGTGCAAGCAAGCCATCCATGCCGGGTCGAATGGGCACCCACTCGTCGGCGATGGCGGAATAGCCGGTGCGCACCGGGTTGACCGACACGAACTTGCCGCCGTGGCGTTTGAGTTTCTCCAGCCCGATCTTGATGGGGTTGGAGGAATGGTCCTCCGCCACGCCCCACAGGATGAAGTACTTGGCGTAATCCCAGTCTGGCGCGCCGAACTCCCAGAAAGAAAAACCGATGGTGTACAAGCCCGCCGCCGCCATGTTCACGGAACAGAAGCCGCCATGAGCCGCCCAGTTGGGCGTGCCGAACTGCTGCGCCCAGAGGCCCGTCAGAGCCTGCATCTGGTCGCGACCGGTGAAGAAGGCAAGCTTGGAGGGATCGGTGGAGCGGATCAGATCGAGCCGATCGGTGAGCAGGTCCAGGGCCTGTTCCCACTCGATCTCCACGAACTCGCCCGCGCCGCGGGGCGCGCCGGGCTTGCGCATGAGCGGCTTCTTCAGCTTGGCCGGGGAATACTGCTTCATGATCCCGGCGTTGCCCTTGGCACACAGCACACCCTGGTTGGTGGGATGGTTGCGGTTGCCCTGGATGAAGCGAACCTTGCCGTCTTCCAGGGTCACCTTGATGCCACACCGGCAGGCACACATGTAGCAGGTCGTGTATTTGACTTGTTGCCGTTCGTGGTTTTCGGTCTTGATCACTGCACTCATGAATCCGTCCTCGTCGATGGCAAGACGCGACGCCCATCAAAGCGGCGCACCGTTTCGCCCGTACTGCCCTTAAGCGTCACAGACTGGCCGACTGGCCACCCCATTCCTTCTTCATTTTGCACGCCCCCGCTCCCTGGATTGCGGAGCGTCTATGGCGCGCGGTATGACGGATGGCGTAGCCATCTGCACCCGGACGCCAGGGGCGCAACGTGCGCCGCGATCAGGCTAACCTCGCCCAAACCCGCGGGACTGCGTCGCATCGACGCAACCCTCCATACCATAGCCCATGCAGCGGAAGGTCTGACCTTAAGCAGCACGGCCTAAGCGGCTTTTGAAAAGGCACAGCGCCCGGGTCAATGGCGCGATGGCCACGGGGGACGCAAGCAGCCGCGCCGCCCATGCGCAAAGGCGCGGACTCTACATAAGAATCCCCTAATTTAGCAATACAGAAATTTTGATTGCACAGATAAGTGCTTCTGATACGGGACTTTCTTGTCTGGTTTGTGGATTTTTAGGGGCAGCTCGGACAACCTTCGCCCCGACGGGGCCAAAAATCAAGGTTTGCTCTGCAGCGCCTGGGACGGGCCTGGGGATGCAAGGGCGGGCATGGAGCCGGCGCCGGCGAAAATCTGGGATAATGGGCGCTTCGCCGGCATAGCTCAGCTGGTAGAGCAGCTGATTTGTAATCAGAAGGTCGTGGGTTCGAATCCTACTGTCGGCACCCCATCGCACAGGTCCTGGCATGGGACTTGCACGTAGGCGGCCACCCAAACCGCACGGTGACCGGGGCGGTCCGATCTATTCAAGCGAGAAAGGCTACGGATTCGAGATCCCCAGCCCGCCAGGCGACTGGGTGGTACGCGACGCCGCCGTGGGCCTCCACCACGATTCGGGCGCATGGGAAATTGGGCTTCAGCGCGCGCCGGCCACATCCAGCCGGACGCCCACGCTACGCCACTCCTCTTCTTCCTTGTGCAGCAGCATCTCGGTCAAGGGGTTGTCCGCCAGCCACTGTCTATCGACCCGCAGGCGAAAGCCCCGCGCCCGCCACTCGAGCGCCAACGCGGGTAGCGGCAGGTCACTGCGGCTCCGGTTGAACAGCACCGCCAGCCGCAGCACGCCGATCAACAGCCAATCCTCGGGCGCGCTCACCATGGGCGCGACCTTGGCCAAGCTGCCCCGATGCGCGCGCGCAAGCAAAGCGAGACGTTCCTGCTCCTTACGCGAGAAGCCGGGCATGTCGGCATTGGCCAGGATATAGGCGGAGTGCCGGTGATAGCCTGAGTGGGCGATGGAAATGCCGATCTCGTGTAGGCGCGCCGCCCATTCCAGGTATTTGGCCGCCTCGGGTTCCAGGTGGAAGCACGCCGCCACCCCCGCCAGCAGGCGTTCGGCTGTACTTGCCACGCGCTCCGCCTGGTGCCGGTCCACGTGATAGCGGCGGAGGAATTCCTCCACTGTGAGCTCGCGAGCGTCGTGATGATGGAAGCGCCCCAGCATGTCGTAGAGAATGCCCTCGCGCAAGGCGCCGCTTGCCGCCTCCATGCGCGCAATGCCCAGCTCGCGGAACACCGCCGCAAGGATGGCGAAGCCGCCGGCGATCACGGCGACGCGGTCGGCGGAAAGACCGCGTAGCTTGAGCTTTTTCACCTCACGCGCCTCGATCAGCATGGCGCGGATGGCATCCAGCGCCTCGGCGGTGATGGCGCCGTCGGTGAGACCATTTTCGCGGCAGATGTCGGCTAGCGCGCGCACGGTGCCCGAAGAGCCCACCGCCTGCTGCCAGTGAGCGGCGCCGAAATCCGCGGCAATGGCCTGCACTTCCGCGCGGGCGGCAAGCTCCGCTGCCTTCATCGCCGCTTTGCTCAAGCGACCGTCGGCAAAAAAGCGACGACTGAAGCTCACGCAGCCCATGTACAGGCTTTCCATCTGCTTCGGCTCATATCCTTCGCCGATGATGCACTCGGTGGAGCCCCCGCCGATGTCCACCACCAGCCGCACAGCACTCGAAGGCGGCAAGCTGTGGGAAACCCCGAGATAGATGAGACGCGCCTCTTCCTTTCCCGCCACCACCTCGATGGGGAAACCCAGGGCTTGTTCAGCAGCGGATAGGAAAGCCTTGGCGTTCTTGGCGACCCGGAAGGTGTTTGTGCCCACCGCGCGGACGGCTTCTGGTGAAAGCCCACGCAGGCGTTCGTTGAAACGCTTGAGACAGGCCAGTGCCCGCGCCTGGGCGGCCTCGTCCAGGGTCTTGTCCTCGCGCAGGCCCGCGGCCAGACGCACGGTTTCCTTCAGCGTGTCGAGGGGATAGATCTGGTCACCGAGGACACGCGCGATCTCCAGACGAAAGCTATTGGAGCCGAGATCGACGGCAGCGATGACAGTGTGTTGGCTCACGGTAAGGCGACCCGTGTTAGCCCGGATTGTGCATTATTGAGCACTACGTAAGTAGGTGACACCTTTGTGTCGTCCCCGCGCAAGCGCTGACCCAGGACAATGGCCAAGAATACTTTGGATGCCCGCTTTCGCGGAAATGACAGTTTGCTTACGCAGCCTGGCAACGACTTTCGTAAAGCCCAATAGGACAGAGGCCCGCGCGCCGCCCATCATCGAGGCAGTTTGCGCGCGACGTTCGCAGGCCAAGTCGAACACCTGGCGGAGAATTCGAGCCCGTGCCGGGCCGCAAACGGCCCTCCAACCCCGCGCCCGCCCGGGTGGCCGGCCAAAAAGCGGTGGTGAATGTCCGTTGCGATGCGGTTCATTGGGGAGCCGCCAATCCAATGCTGGGTAATCCAGGATTATTCCAGCACCTCGCGTTCCATCTCTTCCACGCTGGTGTGGCGCACGTCCTTGCCCTTGACCATGTACACCACGTATTCCGACATGTTCTTGGCGTGATCGCCGATGCGTTCGATGGCCTTGGCCGCGAACAGGATATCGATGAACATGCTGATGGTGCGCGGGTCTTCCATCATGTATGTGATGAGATGGCGCAGCTCGCTGCGGAACTGCTCGTCCACCTGCATGTCCTGGCGGGCGATCTGGGTGGCGGCGGTGGGATCCAGCCGGGCGAAGGCATCCAGTGCGCGGCGCAGCATGTCCACCACCAACTCGCTCATGAATTTGATTTGGGAAAAGCGCGGCTGGGCAATGCGGTCGGACTCGTAGACGAGCTTGGTCATGCGCGCGATCTTCGCGGCCTCGTCGCCGATGCGCTCCAGATCGGTGATGGTCTTGATGATCATCATCAGCATGCGCAGATCGCCGGCAGTGGGCTGGCGGCGGGCGATGATGTGGCTCACATCCTCGTCCAGCGAGACTTCCATCGCGTTGACGCGGTGATCATTCTGGATCACCGCCTGAGCCAGCTCCAGATCGCCATTGATCAGCCCGTCCACCGCGTGGATGATCTGTTCCTCCACCAGGCCGCCCATCTGAAGCACGCGCGAACGCACCGACTCCAGCTCGGCATCGAATTGTTTGGAAGTATGTTCAGCCATGGTTCATCTCCCGGACCAACAGGTCATCCTACGGTGGAATTGTGAAAAATTCGCGAAAGCTCAGCGCTTGAGGGCAGTCACACCCTGCGGCGTGCCGATCAGCGCCAGATCCGCGGGCCGCCGCGCGAACAGACCATTGGTCACCACGCCCACGATCTGGTTCAACGTGCTTTCCAGCTCCACCGGGTTCATGATGGTGAGGTTGTGCACATCGAGGATCACATTGCCGTTGTCGGTGACGAAGCCCTCGCGCAGCTTGGGCTGCCCCCCCAGCTTGACCAGCTCGCGCGCCACGTAGCTACGCGCCATGGGAATCACCTCGATGGGCAGAGGAAACTTGCCTAGCACGTCCACCAGCTTGGTGTGATCGGCAATGCAGATGAACTTGTCACTGGCGGCCGCCACGATCTTTTCCCGCGTCAGCGCCCCGCCGCCGCCCTTGATCATGGTGAGGTGCTCGGTGATCTCATCGGCTCCGTCCACGTAGAGGGGCAGCTGACCCGCCTGGTTGAGGTCGATCACGCGAATACCGCGCGCCATGAGTCGCTGGGCGGTGGCCTCGGAGCTCGCCACCGCGGCGTCGATCTTGTGCTTGATCTTGGCCAGCTCATCGATGAAATAGTTGGCGGTGGAGCCAGTGCCCACGCCAATCAACCCCGGCTCGACGAAGTTCACCGCTTCTCTTGCCACCGCCTGCTTGAGTTCGTCCTGCGTCATGCTGTGCTTCCCAGATCACCAGTAAAGCGCACAAGCATAGCGCTGGGGCATAATTTTCTCAATTATCGAGCGCGACAGCCGGACGCCGGGAAACGGCAATGACTGTGGCGACATGGGGCTGGATTTCCGCTTGCGCGAAAATGACGGTGATTGCTGCGACCGGTGGTTTGAGCGCTATTGAAGCGCGGCTAAAGCCGCTCCCACGAAACCACCCCAGGGCTGTGGGAGGCGTTTTTGGCAGCGAGCTTGGGACACAACTTGTTACCTATTGAGGATTACGTCAATGCGTGACGCCTTTGTGTCGTCCCCGCGCAAGCGGGGACCCAGGAACATGGCGAGGCATACCCTGGATTCCCGCTTGCGCGGGAATGACGTTTGACTTACGCAGCCTGTCAACGACTTACGTAACGCTCGATAGTTCCCCAACTCTCAGTAAAATGCCGTTTTCCACACGGTTTCCCTTGCATGACCGCGACTTCTGATTACCTGCGCAGAATCCTGACCAGCCGCGTCTATGACGTCGCTATCGAAAGCCCGCTCGAGCTCGCACCCGGCTTGTCGCGCCGTACCGGCAACCGCCTTCTGCTCAAGCGCGAGGACATGCAAAGCGTGTTCTCCTTCAAGCTGCGGGGTGCCTACAACAAGATGGCGCACCTGCCAGCGGGCGCCTTGAAGCGGGGCGTGATCTGCGCCTCGGCCGGCAACCACGCGCAGGGCGTGGCTCTGGCCGCGCAGCGGCTGGCCTGCCACGCCACCATCGTCATGCCCGCCACCACACCCCAGATCAAGGTGCAGGCAGTGATGAACCGCGGTGCCAAGGTGGTGCTGCACGGCGACTCTTATGACGAGGCAAGCGCGCACGCGCGGCGTCTGGAAAAGGAGCACCGGCTCACCTTCGTCCACCCCTACGACGATCCGGACGTGATCGCGGGGCAGGGCACCATCGGCATGGAAATCCTGCGCCAGCACGCCGAACCCATCCACGCGATTTTCGTGCCCGTGGGCGGCGGTGGCCTGATCGCCGGGGTCGCGGCCTACGTCAAGGCCCTACGCCCGGAGATCCGCATCATCGGCGTGGAGCCCGTGGACGCGGATGCCATGTACCGCTCCCTCAAGGCAGGCCGGCGGGTGGAGCTAGCGCAGGTAGGCTTGTTCGCCGACGGCGTGGCGGTGAAGCAAGTGGGCGAAGAGACCTTCCGCCTGTGCCAAGCGTTGGTGGACGAAATCGTGCTGTGCGACACGGACGCCATCTGCGCCGCCATCAAGGACGTGTTCGAGGATACCCGTTCCATTCTCGAGCCAGCCGGCGCGCTGGCCATCGCCGGCGCCAAGGCCTATGCCGCCCGCCATCGGCTCAAGGACAAGACCCTGATCGCCATCGCCAGCGGCGCCAACATGAACTTCGATCGGCTCCGGCACGTGGCGGAGCGGGCGGAATTGGGCGAGCAGCGGGAAGGCATCCTGGCCGTCACCATCCCCGAGACGCCCGGCAGCTTCAAGCGCTTCTGTGCCCTGCTCGGGCCGCGCAACATCACCGAGTTCAATTACCGCTACGCCGATCCGCACGAGGCCCACGTGTTCGTCGGCGTCCAAGTGCAAGACCGGCGCGAGGTGGCAGACATCATCGGCCAGCTCAAGGCGGCCGGACTCAAGGCGCTCGATCTCACGGACAACGAGATGGCCAAACTACACGTGCGCCACCTGGTGGGCGGGCACGCACCCCAGGCCCGAGACGAGCGCCTGTTCCGTTTCGAATTTCCGGAGCGACCCGGCGCGCTGATGAAATTCCTGGACAGCATGTCCCATGGCTGGAACATCAGCCTGTTTCATTACCGGAATCACGGCACGGATTACGGGCGGGTGCTGGTGGGCATCCAGGTGCCCGATGCCGACCAGACGGCGTTCGAAAACTTTCTTGCGCGGCTGGGCTATCCCTATTGGGATGAGTCACACAACCCCGCCTATCGCTTGTTCCTGGGCTAGGCGCGCGCGGCTCGCCGCACTGGACGTTCCCACACCGTCTTCACATTCACGAACTCGCGGATGCCGTGGTAGGACAACTCCCGGCCGAAGCCGGAGGCCTTCACCCCGCCAAAGGGTAGCCGGGGATCGGACTTGACCATGCCGTTGATGAACACGGAGCCCGCCGCAAGGCGCGGCACCAGTTGCTCGGCACGGGCGAGATCGCGCGTCCAGAGGGAAGCGCCCAGACCAAAGCGCGTGTCGTTGGCGATGCCAATGGCGTCCTCCTCGCTTGCCGCGCGAATGACGATCGCCACCGGCCCGAACAGTTCCTCGTGATAGGCACGGCAGCGGGGCGTGACCTCATCCAGGATGGAAGGCGCGTAATACACCCCTTCACGCTCCAGGGGATGACAGCCGATACGAGCGCGAGCACCCTGGGCGATGGAGTCGGTGACCTGGCGATGCAAAGTCTCGCGCAAATCCAAGCGGGCCATGGGGCCGATCTGCGTCCCTTCTGCCATGGGATCGCCCACCACCAACGCCTCCACCCGTGCCTGGAAGCGGGCGAGAAACTCTTCCGCGATCTCCGGCACCAGGATGAAACGCTTGGCGGCGATGCAGGATTGGCCGCAGTTGAGGAAGCGCGAGGCGACCGCCTGCTCCACGGTGAAGTCCAGATCGGCATCGGCGAGCACGATGAAGGCATCGGAGCCGCCCAACTCCAACACGCATTTCTTCAGGTGCTGACCGGCGGCCGCCGCAACGCGCCGCCCCGCCTCCTCCGACCCAGTCAGGGTGACCGCCTGCACGTGGTGGCTGGCAATGGCATCGGCCACGTCGCCTGCTTCGATCAGCAGGGTGGTGAACACGCCCTCGGGCAGGCCGCTTTCACGCCAGATGTCCTGCAGCGCGAGGGCACACTGGGGGACATTGGAGGCGTGCTTGAGCACCACGCCATTGCCTGCCATGAGGGCCGGCGCGGCGGCACGGAATACCTGCCAGAAGGGAAAATTCCACGGCATCACCGCCAGCACCACGCCCAGGGGCGCATAGGCCACGAAGCTCTTGCCGGCATCCGTCTCCACCGGTTCGTCCTGTAGGAATAGCCCGCCATGCTGGGCATAGTACTCGCAGGCGGTAGCGCATTTCTCCACCTCGGCGCGTGCTTCACGCAGGAGCTTTCCCATCTCACGGGTGATGAGCTCGGCATAGCGGTCCCGGTTCAGGCGCAGGTGGATCGCCGCCTGGCGCAGCACTGCCGCGCGTTCGGCGAAGCTCTGGCGCGCCCATTCCTTCTGCGCCGCCGCGGCACGCTCGAGGGTATCGGCCAGGCGGTGGGTATCCCAGCTCGGGTAACTGGCGAGCACCTGGTTGGACGCGGGGTTAAGACTCACGTAGGGCATGGTGTATGATCCCCGTTCAATCGGTCGCAGGCCTTCGACCGTTGGTTTTTCCGGTCTTTCCTCCATGACGCGCGACTCCACGTGCCACGGCGTTCTCACTATAGCAACTCGAAAGGCGGCATGGTTCATGCATAGTACAGGTCGGAAGAGGCACTGCGTTCTGGCGTTGCTTTTCATGCTCCTGCTGCCGCCAGCGGCACGGGCCGCGCCCGAAGACGACATCCTCGCCGCGCGCGATGCCTATACCGCGCGCAACGCGACCCGGCTCGCCCAGGCCGCGCAACGGCTGGAAGGCCACCCCCTCGCCGCGCTCGCCCGTTATTGGCAGCTCGCGCTGGAACTGGACAAGGCCTCCGCCAGTGACGTGCGCGCATTTTTTGCAGCCTATCCGGATTCCTTCCTTGCTGACCGTCTGCGTGGCGAATGGCTCAAGTTGTTGGGCGCGCGTCAGGATTGGGCGCTGTTCTCCGCCGAATATCCCCTGCTCGTAACCGAAGACCGGACGATCACCTGTTATGCCCTGCAGGCACGGCTTGCCCTGCTGCCTGGCGATTTGAGCCCCCTTAACGAGGCCAAACGCCTGTGGTTTACCGGTGCCCCTTTGCCCGCAAGCTGCGAGCCCCTGTTCGAGCGTCTGGCGCAGGAAGCTCGTCTGACCGTGGACGACGTGTTCGCGCGCTTGCGGCTCGCACTCGAGGCTGGCAACGTCAGCGTGGCGCGCCACATCACGCGCTATCTGCCGGAACGTTACCAGCCGGGGCTCAAGGCCCTGGAATCGATCGCGGACAACCCCCAGCGCTTTCTCGATCGCGGCGGATTCACCCTGGCCGACCGTTCAAAGCGGGAAATGGTCATGTTCGCCGTCCAGCGCATCGCGCGCAGTGATCCCCAACAGGGTGCCGCGCGCTGGGAGCGGCTGGAAGAGCGCTTCTCCCCCGAGGAGCGCGCCTATTGTTGGGGACAGATCGCCACCCAGGGCGCGCGGCGACACGACCCTTCGAGCCTGGCGTGGTTTGCGCGCGCGCAGGGATCGCCCCTGACGGACGCGCAGCTTGCCTGGGAGGTGCGCGCAGCCTTGCGCGCAGGGCAGTGGCAAACCGTGCTCACCGCCATCGAGGCCATGAGTGCGGAAGAGGCACGGCAAGCCGGCTGGCGCTATTGGAAGGCGCGTGCTCTCAAGGCGCTGGGGAAACCCGTGGCAGCCAATGAAATCCTGGTGCCTCTATCGCGGGAGCATTCCTACTACGGCCAGCTTGCGCTGGAAGAGCTAGGAATCGTGATGGCTCCGCCTGCTACCAACTACAAGGCCAGCGAAGAGGAAATCCGCGCCATCGCCACGCGCCCTGGCATCGAGCGTGCGCTTGCCTTCTACCGGGCCGGACTACGCAGCGAAGGGACGCGGGAATGGCAATGGAACATTCGTGGCATGGACGACCGGCAGTTGCTCGCCGCCGCCGAACTCGCCCGCCGCAACGATCTAATCGACCGCGCCATCGCCGCCGCCGAGCGCACCGAGAAGCTTTACGACTTCGAGCTGCGTTTCCCCACGCCCCACCGGGACGTGATGCAAAGCTACACGCGCAAGCTGGGATTGGACGACGCCTGGGTTTACGGGTTGATCCGCCAGGAAAGCCGCTTCGTGCAGGTGGCGAAATCCGCCGTCGGCGCCTCGGGGCTCATGCAGCTCATGCCCGCCACCGCCAAATGGGTTGCCAAGCGCTTGGGCCTCGACCGCTTCCACCTTGGCCTGGTCAACGAATTGGAAACCAATCTCAGTCTCGGCACCTACTATCTGCGCCACGTCTATGACCGCCTCGACGGCAGTCCCGTGCTGGCCACTGCCGCCTACAACGCGGGTCCCGGCCGCGCGCGACGCTGGCAAGCGGTGCGACCGCTGGAAGGGGCGGTGTACGTGGAATCCATCCCCTTCAACGAAACCCGCGACTACGTGAAGAAAGTCATGTCCAACGCCGCCTATTATGCTGCCCGTCTCGGCGAGCGCCTCACCTCCCTGCGTGAGCGGCTGGGCGTCGTGCCGGGCAAAGGCGACCGCACCGAAGCCGATTTCGCCAAGGAGCCGTAGGCTGGCATCCAGGACACCGGCAAACGCCTCCCACAAGCGCTTGCTGCTCTGTGGGAGGCGCTTTTAGCGGCAACCTCTGGCGCGGGCAGGGAATCGGGCGGCCTCTGAATGGGGCGCCCGCAGAACCCTTCATGGCCGGCTGCGTAAGCGGCCCAGGCTTTGCTCCGCGAAGGCGCGCAAGTCCGGGCTCAAGCCTGGCAAGCTGCGGGCGCGCTCGAACGCCTGGATGGCCTGCTCGGCGCGACCTTCGGCTTCCAGGGAGAGGGCTAGCCCCAACCACCACTGCGCCCGCTGAGGGTCCCCTTGCAGGGCCGCCTGGAAGCGGGCGATGGCCTCGGCGTGGCGATCGAGCCGCTGCAGGAGTGCGGCCTCAAAAGCGGCATATTGGGCATTGCCGACCGCTTCGGGCGCATAGCGGTCCAGGGTGGCAAGCGCGGCGGACGCGCCCGCGCGCTCAAGCTGCAGCCGCGCCAGGGCCATGGCCAGGGCCGCGGCGGTCTCGCCCTTCGCCAGCGTGGGTTCGGCAAGCCCCGCCTTGAGCAAGGCTTCTGCCTCGTCCAAGCGCCTTGCGTTCACCCATTGCGCCAGCAGGGCCTGGCGCGCGCCGAGATGACGCGGATCGAGGCGTAGCGCCTCCTTAAGCAAGGCCTCCGCTTGCTCGCCCCGACCGCTGGCAAGCTGCGCCAGCGCCTCACGATAGTGCTGATCGGCGCGCTGGGCTGGCGAGATCTGCTTGACGACGCCGGCATCACGTGGTTGCGCTGGCGCCGCGGGGCTGGCCGCAAGCCCCGTTGGCGAGGGTGTACGCAGCGCGGGCGTGGCCTGCTTGCCCACTGCGCTCGGTTGGTCTTGGGCGGCCGCGGCGAGGGTCTGGCGCGGGAGGGACTGCTCGGCCAAGGCGTGGCTGGCCTCTGGCGCAGGCGACGGGGTCGCTGCGGCTGCGGCAGACGCCGTCCGGGCAGGCGCGGGTAACGGCTTTTCGACTGCGGCGGGCGCGGGTAACGGCTTTTCGACTGCGGCGGGCGCGGGCACGACGGCGGCGCGGGGTGGTTGGGCGCGACCCCATTCACGCCACGCAAACCCTCCCCCAAGCGCGAGCAGAACGACGAGGACGCCCGTCACAACTAACCAACGCAACCGGTTGGGCGCGGGGGGTGGCGCTGGGCGCACCGTGCCCGGCAGCGCGCCAGTCTGCTCATGGCGCGCATCCAATTCCTGGAGCATGCGGTTGATCACACTCATCGCAGTGCCACCCATGCCCCTGCCAGCAAGCCCAGTCCCAGCCCTGCCGCCACGGACCACAGCCATCCGGGCTCAACGCGCACGGGCCGCGCCGCTGGCGTATCCCGCGCGGCAAGCACCACGTGACGGGCCTCTACCCGCCTGCGACCCTCGCCGAATACCAGCATCAGGGCCTTGTGGGCCAGCACATTGATCAAGCGCGGCGTGCCGCCGCTGGCACGATGCAAAAGCGCCAGCGCCCGTCGGCTGAACAGGGGCGCGCCGCCATAGCCCGCCACCGACAACCGATGCGCCACGTAGTATTCGGTCTCCTGCCGGGACAGGGGCGCGAGCCGATAGGCGAAGGTAATGCGGCTTTTGAGCTGGCGCAGGTGGTGCGCGGACAAACGTTCGTCCAGCTCGGGCTGGCCAAACAACACCACCTGGATGAGCTTGCGTTTCTCCGTTTCCAGGTTGGACAGGAGGCGCAGCGCCTCCAGGGATTCTGCGGGCATGGCCTGCACCTCGTCCAAGCAGAGCACCACTTTCTTGCCGCCCCGTGCGTAATCCAGCAGGGCACGGGTGATGGCCTTCAAGGCCTGATGCTGATCGGCCTGCTGCGGCAGGGGCAAGCCCAATTCCTCGGCCAGGGCGAACAACAGGGTGCGCGGTTCCAGATAAGGGTTGGGCAGATAGGCGCTCACATAGCCTGAGTCGAGACTGGCGAGAAACTTGCGGCACAAATGGGTTTTGCCCGTGCCCACCTCACCGGTGATCGCGATGAAGCCCTCGCCGTTTTGCACCGCCACCAGCAAGGTATTGAGGGCTTCTTGGAAGCTGCGGGAGGCAAAGGAAAAGGCGGTATCGGGCGTGATGCCGAAGGGTGCTTCGCGCAATCCAAAATAGTGCTTATACATGACTCGAACGCGGCAGGGGTCGCGCGCGGCGGCTCATTGCGTCATGCGCTGGATGTTGCGCCGGCTCTCGAGGATGTCCTCGGCCCAGCTCTCGCCACCCTTCACCACGGTGGCCTTGAGCAGGATTACCAGCTCCGACTTCTCTTGCCTGCGGTTGCGGTTCTTGAACAATTCCCCCAGCACGGGCACCTCGCCCACCCCCGGCACTTGCACCCGTCCGTCCTCGGAGGAAGACTTCATCAACCCGCCAATGGCCACCACCTGGCCATCGCGGGTGCGGATGATGCTGTCGGTCTCGCTCACCGTGCTGGAAGCGAGCGGAAGCTTGAGTTGACCCGCCGTGCCCAGGTTGATCTCCTTTTCGTTGGTGGTGACCTTGCTCACCGCCGGGTGGATGTGGAGCGTGATGTTTTCCTCGTCGTCGATCTGGGGCGTGACATCGAGCACGATGCCGGAGAAGAAGGGCTGCAGGGTGACATTGGGCGTTGTGGGGGTGGAGGCGGCTGTGCCCGTGGTGATCGTGGTGCTCACGTTGGTGACGAAAAAGTCGTCGGTGCCCACCTTGAGCACGGCCTTTTGGTTGTTGAGGGTGGCGATGCGGGGACTGGAGAGCACGTGGACGGCGCCCTGGGTTTGCAAAAACTGCATGAGGGCGGCAAAGCTGCCGGTCTGAAAGGCGATGCCAAACAGTCCGGCGGCGCTGCGGCCGGTCGCTTGCAAGCCGACGCCCAGCGTGTTGCCCAGGGTCGCCGCAGTAACGCCCGCCGGAGGCACCGGCGAGCCCGGTGGAATCGGCAGATTGCCCGCGTCGGCACCCACCGAGAAGCGGTGGCGCCCGAGGCTATCGAAGGCCGCCCAGTTGATGCCAGACTGGAATTCGTCATTGAGCCTCACTTCGATGATCTTGGCCTCCAGGATCACCTGGCGGTCCACCGCGCCCTGGGTCGCGCGCAAATACTGCTCCACCGCGCGCAACTCGTTGGGCAGCGCACGCACCACGATCACGCCCGACTGAGGGCTCACCACCACGCTGCGGCCGCCTTCGCTACCTACGATGGCCCTCACTGCACTGGTGAGCTCCGTCCAGAAGTTGGTGTCGGATTGGGTGGACACACGCGTGCTTTGGATGGTTTCCGTGGTGGCGCCGGGTTGGGTGACTGGCGCGCCCACCACCCCCGGGCTGGCACCCCGCGGCGCATCGCTCACCGAGCCGGATACCACGCGCAGATCGGAAGTGCCCTTGCGCGTCGCCGTCAAATAGTTCACCTGGAAGACGCGCGTTTGCATGGTGAGGGGCTGCACGAAGATGCGATTTCCCTCGATGCGGTAGTCATAGCCGTAGAGCTCGCGGATGGCGTCCAACGCTTCCTTGACGGTCACATCCTTGAGATTGACGGAGATGCTGCCGCTCACCTCAGGATGCACCAGCATGCTGTAGCGTGTGCCATGCACGATGCCCATGAACACCTGATTGGCCGGGGCATTGTTGACCACCAGATCGAAGCGCGGCTCCGCGCTCGTAGGCGGTGGCACCTCGAGCTTCAAGGGCGGGATCAGCGCCTCGGTCACCTGGGTTGGGGTCGCCGGCTTGGCCGCGGACTGGGCGCCTTGTGCAAGCGCCGCGTCGATCTGCTCCAGGGTCGTGGGTTTGCGCTCCGGTAGCGTGGCACAGCCGACCAAGAGCAAGGAAACCAGGCCGTAGAGGATTTTCTTCATGGTTGCGCCTTCCTCGATGCCGGAGCATCGCTTTTCTTTCGTGCAACGGGCGCAGCTTTACCTGCGACCGGCCGCTTGTCCACCTCTGCGAACAACTTGAGCACCTCCGTACCCTCGGGTCCTTTGAGCACCACTTCTCCTTCCGTAATGCGCACCACCCGCTGCTCGCCTAGGCGGCTGCCCACCGTGACCTCCCGACCGTCCACCAGGGCGCTCGCGCGACCCGGCGCGAGTCGGATCATTTGCACGCGCGGGTTAAACGCCGTGGGCAGGCTGCCTGCTGGCGCGCCTTCTGGCGCGAGTGCCGGGCGCGTGGGGTCGGGCAGATCCGCAGCGCCGGCGGGCACAGCCACGAGCATGAGCCAGACCATCAGACGGAAAGCCATGGTTTCTCCGGACTGAGGGTGTACAAGGTGAGAACGAGCCGGGAGACGGGATAGGTCTGAACGGTGAGCTTGGCGCCACCCCAAAGCAGGCGCCAAGAAGATGCCTCGATCGCCTCGGTGTAGGCCAGCAGATCGGCGTAGCGCCCTTCCACCGTGAGCTCAATGCCGTGGCGATAAACGATTGCCGGCTGCCTGGCTTCGGCGCCGCTGACCACCTTGCCGTCAGCCGCCACACCCTGCGCCGGCAGGCTCTTCAAGGCGACCAGCCGCACGCCCGGGTGACGCGTGAGCAACTCACGCAACAGGTCCGCCATCCGGTCGGCGCTCACCAACCCTTGCTGCAAGCCAGCCAGGCGGTCATCGGTCTGCGCCAGGTTCGCCCGCAGAGCCTGGACGCGCGCGCGTAGCGGCGCATCCGGGTCGGCCGATAGGCTTTGGGCGAGCGCCTGCGCTTGCACACGCGCCGCATCCAAGCGCGTTTGATGTGTTTGCAAAGCTTCGAGAAGGGCTTTGCGCCGCGCCGTCAAGGGATCCAGGACAAGCTGGGTGACCGTCATCACCAGGGCGAATGCCGCGGCAAGGAAGATGAGCAAACGCTCCCGCAGCGTCATGCCATCGATCCGTTCGGCCAGACGTTCCCAGCTCTGTTTCATGGTTGCTCCTTGGGCGGGGTGGTGCGCAGCACAAACTCTACGTAGGGAGGATCGGTCTGATCGTCCCCTTTGGGTCGCGTGATCACCAAGCTTGCGAATTCGCGTCCGCGCAGCACCTCTTCCCGTCCCAGCCGGCGTAGATAGTCCGGCACCGCCTCCGGGCGCAGGGCACGTCCAACCAAGGCCAAGTCGCGACCAGTCAGTTCCACGGCGGTAAGCCACAGCCCTTCTTGGTGCTGGCGGGCCATGGCACGAAGAAAGCTGGCCAACCCCACGGTCTCCCCAAGGGCACCCTTTTCCAACAGGGCCGCCAGCGTCTGACGGCGCTCGAGTTCGCCCTCGAGCCGTTTGATTTCATCCGCAAGTTGGTCGCTGGATCGACGCGCCGTCAACGCCTTTTTCGCTTGGGCAAGACGCAGCTCCTCCGCTTGCAGGCGCTTTTCGCTGCGCTCCACCTCCGCCTTAAGCGCATTCACTTGCCAAAAGGCGAAAGTCGTGACCCCCATCAGACCCAAGGCGATGACGCCAAGCGCCTGTAGCATGGTGCGTGCAGAAAAAAGCTTCTTCTGCTTGAGGAAGATGGGGTTGAATAGGTTGATCTGCTGGCTCATAAGGCAGTGACCTCATGCCGCAGACTGCCTCCGAGGGGCAAAAAGAACCGCGTCTGGGCTTCAAGCCCAGCCAGCTCAGGAACCCGCGAAAAATCCAGGATCTCGCCAAGATCGAGGACACTCACCGGCAGATAGAGATTCCCCGCCAGGTGCTCACGCAGGGCCTGCGCGACAGGATTGGGCGCCAGCCACAGGTGCGCCACGGCGACGAAACCAAACTGACGCTCCACGTAATCCAGGGAGCGTTGCACCTCCAGGGTAATGCGCTCGAAATGGGCCTCGCGCACGCCGCCGTTGGCCAAGTCATCAAGCGTCACCTCCAGGTGGCGGGCGAGATAGAGCTCGCCTTCGTGGCTCACCGTGAAAAGCCCGCCCTCGTTGCTAAAGGCGAGCATGGCCACGCCTCGCCCCGGTTGCGCGACGAGACTGGCGAGGTTGCGGCTGGCCATCTCCGGGATGTCGATCACCGACAGGGGGATACCCGCTTGCTGGCACCGGGTGATGTAGCCGGCGATCACCTCGTTGCGTGCGGCCACCACGTACAGGGATTGCGCACGCGTTCCGCCGCTCGGCCCTGGCGGAATCGTGAGGATGTCCAAGGTCGCATCGTCGATGTGATAGTCGAGCATGTCCTTCACCCGCCAGCGCACCGCAACCTTCAACTCCTCCGGCGGCACGCCAGGGGCTTCGACGACCATCATCTGGTATTGGTCGAGACCCAGCAACACACTGACCCGATACTCGGCAAGCCGCATCTCCCGCGCCAAGCGCGCCAGCGCGGCCACGTCGTCCCGTGGCGCAGGCAGGCTGCCACATACCGTCACCAAGGGCTTGGCGCCATTGCGCGGCTCGCAGTGGGCGAGCAGCACCTCGTCGCCACTGAACGCGAGGGTCATCCAGCCTGACCGGTTCTTTTTACCCCACGGAAACGCCACGCCCGCCCGATCCTTTGAAATGACTCGAAATTAACGAAATAAGTGATTGTTGTCAAACTGATTTTGTCGGCCTGGATCCCGCCTCCCCAGGCCACGCGATGGGAAGGTCGATCCTGCCCCCGCGCCATTGGTGCGCATGCGGGTGGGCGCGGCGCTCACCGCGATTGCCGGCGCGACCCCCAGGGCAGATGGCCCATCTGGGTTCAATACCGCTCCCGCCAGTAAATCATGTTTTGACCGCCGCGATAGATGCCGAAAGTGGCGCGCGCCTGAGGGTCCAGCGGACCCGCGCCGGCCCAGGGAAATTCCAGCCAGGTGGGGACATCCAAGGTCACGGTCACGGCGCCGCTGTTGCCAACGCCCGGCGCGGAAAGATCGATGCTGCCTTGTCCGTTGGCGAAATTGACCGCCGTCACGGTTGTCTCACCGGGGTTCAGGTTGCGCAACCAGTTGGAAAAACTCACCTGGCTTGGGGTAAAGCTTGAGCAGTTGTCGTCTGTGTTGGCGCGAAACACCGTGCCGTCGAACCATTCCGCATTCATCGGCACCTTAAGCGGCAACCGTTCCGAACCGTGCGCGTTGCTAAGGCGCAGGCGGCCATAACGGAAGGCGTTGCCAGAATCGAAGGCGATGCCGCTGCCGCCGCCATTGAAGATCGCCGGCGCGGTGGTGGTAATGATGCCCTGCCCCGTGCCGTTCTCGCTCGCATCCTGGACGCTTACGCTGAGGGTGATGTTGGCGTTGAAGGGCGCAGGCCAAGGCGCGCTCGGCGGCCGCGTGTAGGCCAGCGTGTCGCTGGAATTCACACTGATGGTGCCAGTGCCATCGTTGTTGGAGGCCACGGTGGGCGCGCCCAGGACCGTCGTGAGCGCGGGCGTGGCCGGAATCGAGATGTAGGTCTGGCTCACGCTGCTGGCCGTGAGTTTCCACAACGAGCCGGCGTAATTCATCGTGGTCTGCCCAGCGGCATTTTTCGCATAAACAGTTGCAACGGGCACCGTCGAGTAGCCAAAGGGTTGGCCGATGTATGTGAAGCTGCGTGGCGAGCACGCCGTGGTGCCGAAGGTCTTGAAGACGGGAACGTTGGCGGCTGATAGCTCGAAATGATCCGGCACGAACCGCCCCACTGTTTGGCTCGCGCTGGGAATGGTGCGCTCGGCCGCGGTGGAACCGTCGGCTGCATCCACCGCGGCAAAGGTCGCATCCGCAAGTTGCGCCGAGATCACCCCCACCTCGGAATAGGTGGCGGTGTTGGAAACCACCGTGCCGCCACTCGCAGTCCAAGTGCCTGGACTCACGGTACCGGCGCTACAGCCCGTGGGCAACGCGCAGCTCACCGCCACCACGCTGGGTGCGCCGTCGTAGTTTGCAGTCACATTGCCCGCCGCGTTCTTCGCCGTGGCCGTCAGGGTAAAGGGCTGGCCGGCCTTGTGCACCACGCCGCCGTTGGCAAGGCCATTGTTCAGGACGCGTGTCGTGCCTGCCGTCTGCCAGTCGCTATCTGTGGCGGACCAGACGAGTGTGGCCGGCCGGATGGCGAAGTTGTCGGTGGAGCAACCCACCACTGTGGGCGTGCCCGTGGCGGGGTAACTCACGCGCACGCGCACGTCTTTCCAGGCATTGTTTTCCTGGAAGCTCACCGTCTTGCGGCCCTGGTCGGCTGCTGCGAACACCGGGTTGGGACTGAGCGTCTGGATCGTCGTCCAGGTGTTGCGGCAGCCGTTGGCATCGAGCGCACCGCTGTTGTTGCTGGCGTTAAGCAGCTCCACTTTCACCGCCCCGACGAAGCCCGTTTCGATTGCCGTCTTGGTGGCGTTCAGCGCGATGAGGTCGAGATTGAAGGGTTGACCTGCGATTTTGGTCTTGATGAAGCCGGTGATGCTGCCTAGCGCCGTGGTCGTGTCGTAGGCGTTGAAGCCGCCGGGCGTGACGACCCTGGTAGAGGGTGTGCCCAGGGTGGCGGCGACGACACTCCATTCCACGTCATCGATGTGATACCAGGAACGATACTCAAAATAGCTCCGTGCCATGATTTCCAGCGTGATGGTTTGGCCCGCATAGGCGGCAAGCGGAGCGGTGACGGTGAACCACGGTTCACTTCCCCGCGCGAGCGTCATACCGGCGTGGTGAATCCCTCGTGTGTCGGTGTCCCAACCGTTGTATTGACCCCAACCAGAGCGCGCATTGCTCGCCTGGTTCAATCCCTTGTTGGGGCTGAATGGATAGCTGGTGTAATTGTTTGCACCGGGGCCCACCAAGGTCGTGGTGGTCGAACCGATCAGGCGAACGCGCAGGTAGTCGAAATCGCTCGCGCCGTTGTCCGACGCATCCCAGCCCTCCACACGATAGCGAAACACCAGGTTGCCTGGGTTGGTGGCCGGCACAGCGATGCTTCGTGTCAGCGTAACGGCCTGACCCACAAAGCCATTGGGTTCATTGTTCGTACGCGCGCCGAGCAGGTAGGAGTAAAAGCCGGTGTAGGGCGTGCCGTCTGTGAGTTTGGGGGGCGTACCGTTGCCAACGGTGGCTCCATCGGTAGTGACGGACACTATGTCGGGCGGGCGCACCTGCGCATCAAAGAGAGGGTTCGCTTTGGTTGCGCTCCACCCGGGCGGGCTTTGCGTTCCCGTTCCGCCCACTTCGAAATTGCCATTGATAGGTGGCTGCGGGTTGGCAGGTTTGGGCCCGCTCGCAAGAACATCGAAATACAAATAGTAGGTCGTCGGACCGGCGTCCTGCAGAATGAAACGCAGCTCGCCCCGGCTGTTGCCAGGAGGATCCGACGCACCCCCATATACCATATCGGTCCATTCCTGCGTCGCCGCAAGCGTAGTGTCATCCGCGCGGACCACGCGCCAGGAAGCGGGATCGAACGTCCCCACCGCCCCGACAGCGGTGAGCAAAGCTGCGAAGTCAACATCCACTTTCACGGTGCTGTTCACCGAAGCGCCGGCGGGCACGTTGATGGGAACACGGTAAGCCCACCCCGTGTTCCACCACGCAAACACTGGCTGCGACACCGTGAGGGCCGTTAACGCGCACGCGACGATCACTAGCCACCGCTTGGTCAACATGCCCCACCCCCCGCCGCCGTGCACACCGCTACCTGCGCCGACACTTCCCGCTTGACGAAGTAGAGCGTGCCCGGCGTGCCCGCGGTGGCGGTGCTCAGAATGTCGTACACCCGCACCGTGTTGCCCGCCTCGTCGTAGGCGGTGGAAGTGCAGGTGATCGTGGTCGTGAAATCGGCCAGGTCGCCGGTGAAGTTGAGGGTGTCGGTATGACTGCCACTCGTGCAACCGTAACCAGCCGTGTTCTTTGCAGCCTGATACGCGGCCCACTCCACGCCGGACCGCGCCGCGGCAAGCGCCCGCACGCCTTGCAAATCCAGCGTCACCGCCGCATGCTGGGTGGTGGACAAGCTGACCATGAAAGCGCCCAGGGCGGCGAGCACCACCACCAGAAAAATCGCCGCCACCGTGGAGAAGCCCTGCTGTCTCATGGTTCGTTGTCCACGTGCACGGTGTGATAGAGCGTGACGTTTTCCCCGCCATCGCTCAAAGTGAGCGACAGTTCCAGCACGCCGGAGCGTTCGGTCACGCCCTCGAGATAGCGGAAGCTGCACCCCGTCACCAAAGTGGCGAGGCGGGCGGCCTGAACGCCAGCAAGGCTGGGCAGGCTGGCGGCATTGGGCTGTGTGGCCTGGATGGCATAGCCCCAATAGCGCCAAAGCGTGCCGCTGGTGAGATCACAGGCGTAGCTCACCGGTCCTTCCACCACCTGGAAGCGGCTGGCGGGAGAGGCCAGGGGAAACTGCTTGGCGGCAATGCTGACGTGACTTTGCGCGCCCGGCGGGCCGGTATAGGCGCTCAACGTGTCGCCGACGTAGGCGTTTGCGCCGGGGATGTTGGGTCCCAGGTTGTACACCGCGATGCGGTCTCCATTCTGGAAGGTAATCGGCGGGCCGAGGATGTCGAAGCCGGTGTCGAGCGTGCTGATGTCCAGTGGGTCACCCGTACCATCGCTTCGCGGTTGGGCACGGTAGCGGGCGCCGGTGCGGGTGAGCAGAAATTCCACCGTGCGGTCCCCATCCGTCACGCGCAGGGTGTTGGGGAGCGCAAGCCGCACATCGCGCGCCATGCGGCGCAGGGCGGTGTCGGCGATGTCCGATAGTTGCGCCCGGCGCGCCGTGTCGAAATAGCCTTCCACCGGCTTGCGCAGGAAGACCGCCACCATGGCGGCAATGATGCCGGTGATGACGATCACCACGATCATCTCTATGAGCGTAAAGCCGCGCGCGCGGTTCATGGCTTCAAGACCCGGTATCCATGCGGAAGCCGGAGAGGGTAATGGTTTCGCCGCCGGGTGCGGTAACCGTGACCGTCACCCGCTTGGCTGCCGCCGCCGGCACGCCGCCCACAGCCTGGTTGGCCACCGTGACCGAGACGCCATAGCCAGACAGCGCAGGAATCGGCGTGCCGGTGAGGTCGTAGATGCCGGTCGTGGTGTAGCCAGCGTAGTCCGAGACATCGTCGAACAACGCCCGGTTGGCAGGCGTGGCTGCACCGGTAAAGCCGCCCGGCGGATTGGAAAAGTCCTTGAGGAGGATTTCCTCCAGCATACCCTCGGCGATGGCGATGGCCTGCTTGCGCACCATGGGGTCGGCGCTCTTCGCCGTGGTGAGATTCATCACCGAAAGCACCCCCGCCACCGCCACGCCCACGATGACCATGAACACGATGAGCTCCACCAAAGAGAGTCCCCGTTCAAAAGTGCGCATAGCCCGTCTCGGCCTCCACCGTCAGCGTCCGGTTGACGCCCCCGCCGCTCACGTTGTAGCTCGCCCCGCTGGACGGACGTCCAAGGGCATCGAAACTGAGCGCCGCCGGGCCACTCACACTCACGCCGGTGGGAATCACGCGCGTGAGCGCCCCGCCCGCGGGGCTGGGCGCGGGTTGGCTACAGGCCACATCCCAACACACTCGCACCTGCCCGCCGCCGGTCAGCACATGAATCGTTCCATGCTGGGCCACGGCCAGTTTCTGGGCGAAGCGCACGGTCTGGGCAAGCTCGTCGGAAAAGCCGCGGGCATCGAACGTAGCGCGGTCGAAAAAACGGGGCGCCACCACCACGGCCAGGATGCCGAGGATGACAATGACGACCACGAGTTCCACCAGGGTGAAGCCACGCATGGCCAGGGCCCTCGAGCAAAAACGGGGCGAGGCTTGCGCCCGCCCCGCTCCAGCGTGGATAAGGCGATCAGCAGCCGGTGGTGACCACCGTGATCGTCGGCGAACCGCCGGCAACGTTGGGGGAGATGTAGCTGACCCGGCAGTTCGCGGGCGTGGCGGCGCCATTGACCTGGACATTGAGGGTGGAGCCCCCTGCCGCACCGCCACCCGTATAGGTGAGCTGATCCGCCCCATCATCCAACTGCGCCGCCACCAGGATGCCGCGGTTCCCCGCTGCCGGGATCGGGTTGTTGTCGCCGGTCGTGGCCACGGGATAGCCGTTGATCAAGTCGATCACCTGGCCTTCCATGGTCACCGTCGCCGTCCCGCTGGTCGAAGTGTTGGTCACCAGCGCCTGGGCGTGGGCGAGCGCCGCCGCGGAGCGGATCGCCCCGTAGATGCCCTGTGCCTTGGCCACGCGCGCCTGCTGCTGGGCGTTGATGTAGCGCGGCAGGGCGGTGGCGGCCAGGATGCCCAGGATGGCGATGACCACGATGAGTTCGATGAGGGTGAAACCGCGCTGCATGGGGCGCATGATGGGCCTCCTCAAGCTTTAGTTGGTGCAGGGCACGTAGGCGGTTGCGGTCTTGCCGCCCTTGCTGGTGATCTGGCAGTCGATGGTTTTACCGGCGGCACAGACCGCGTCCGTGCCGGCAGCGATTTTGTACTGGTCGGTTGTCGTGGGCGACGCCGTGACGAGGGTGACACTGCCGGAGAGCAAGGTCCCCTGGCCCGCGAGGACACTGTTGGCGGTACCCGCGCAAGCATCAGTGCCATCGGTGATGTTGACACCGGTGCCGCCCGCCTTGACCTTGCCGTAGTTGATGGCGCCAGCCGAAGAGATCGCCCCGGCCACGCCCTTGACCGCGGCCTGCTCGGCTTCGCCCGAAAAGTCGACGAACTTGGGCAGGGCAGTCGCCGCCAAAATCCCCAGAATGACGATCACCACCACCAATTCGATGAGGGTGAAACCGGTTTGCGCCTTGTGCATGATGCGTTCTCCTTCGTTGGTGATTGACGTAACAGCTTCAAAGCAAATTTGATGCCACGATAGCCGCGGTCGCGCGCTGGGGTGGGCCGCTGCTCGCCGAAGATCAGCCGCCGAACCAGCGGTAAGGGGCGACCCTCAGGCGGGCAGAGGGCACGGACGTTACTACGGCTTCGCCTGGCATTTCTTGAGGTCGTTCTACCTCGACGCGCGCCCGAATGCGCTTCTCGCCCGCGGCGTCCGGCTGAAAATGCTCGCCCCGGTCCAGGACATAGACGACCTCCCGCCGCCCCCTGTCGAAATACCAACAGGCTCGACAGTTGGGCTGCGTTTCGGACTCAAACTCGCCCCGATAACCCGGCAGGGGCTCTTCCAGCCAGCGGGCGGGATTGGCGCCATCTAGAGCGGCAATTTCTGCCGTCCGATTGGCGGCAAAAAGTCCGGCCACCTGCAGCCGCACCGCTGCTTTCAGCATCTGCAGGTTTTGTTCCACCATCGCCTTTTCTGCCTGCTCCCGTAGGTAGAGGAGCCGGTCGATGGCCGCAAGCCCCAACAGGGCGACGATGCACACGACCATTACCAGCTCCAGCAGGGTAAATCCCCGACCACCCGTCATTGACATCTTCCCCGGCAATCCCGGCTCGAGCCGTTCGAACAAGTTGCTTGCCGTTTTGAGGCAGGCGCTTTGGCGGCAAGCGGCCGGGGTCACATCGACTTGCCCAGCGCTGCTCGCCCCAGGTCCCAGATGGGGAGGAACACCCCCAAGGCGAGGATGAGCACGAGAACGCCCATCCCCACGATCAGGATCGGCTCGATCTGGGCAGAGAGGTTTTTCACTTCGTATTCCACCTCGCGGTCGTACATGTCGGCGATTTCCTGCATGAGCTCGTCCACCGCGCCGGTTTCTTCGCCCACGGCGATCATCTGCAGCACCACGGGCGTAAACACGCCGCTCGCCACCGCAGTGCGCAGAATCGTCTCGCCGCGTTCCACACCGTCGCGCATCTGCTCGATGCGCGCAGCGATGTAATCGTTGTCCACCACCTTGGCCACCACGGACAAGCCCTGCACGATGGGTACGCCGCTTCTCACTGCGAGTGCAAGGGAGCGGGCAAATCGGGCCAAGGTGGCCTTGCGCACGATGGATCCCACCACTGGCAACCCAAGCTTCATCCGATCCCACTGGTAGCGGCCCCGCGGCGTCTGAATCCAAAGCCGCACCCCCGTGGTGGCGAATAGCAATAGCGCAAGCTGCAACGGCCAGGTGGCCACCATGAAATTGGAGAAGCCGATCAAAAGCCGCGTGACATAGGGCAGTTGAGCGCCAAATCCGGCATACACCTTGGCGAAAGCGGGGATGACCAACAGATTGATGATGACGATGGCCAGGCCCATAGCGATCAGCACGAAGGCAGGGTAGCGCAGCGCAGCCTTGATCTGCTCCCGCGTGCGGCGCTCGAAATCGAGATGGTGGAACAGCCGCAGGAAGATTTCGTCCAGCCGCCCCGTCATCTCCCCCACGCGCACCATGGCCACGTAAAACGGCGAGAAGATGCCTTCGCGCCGCATGGCCACGGAAAGCTCTCGGCCCGAATCCAAGCTCTGGCGCAAGTTACGCAGCACCTGGGCGAAGCTGCGGTTGGAGGTGGATTCCTGAAGCCCCGCGAGCGCGCGCAGGATGGGCACCCCCGCTTTGAGCAGGGTGTGCATCTGGCGGGAAAACAGCAGCACATCCAGCGGCCCGATTCGCGGTTCCGAAAGCCGCTTGAGCCATTCTGGCCTGGGCTTCGCCGCGGTCGGCGGCGCCGGTCGAATCTCGATGGGCGTGACGCTGATGGTGATGAGTTGGTCGGCCACGGCGGCGGCGCTGGCGGCGTCCAGCGTGCCTTCCACCAGCTCCCCGCGGGGGTTTCGACCTTTGTAGGCAAAAAGCGCCATAAACCGTTCGTCTTCCGTCTCAGTCGCCAGTCATTGCGGCTAAAGGCCCTCCCACAGCCCAGTCCCATAGCTCGCTTCCTAGGGCTTTGGGGGCCAGAGGCTCATGCCATGGATTATTCTAGGCCTCGCAGACGACCCAGGACCCAAACAACCCCGGTGCCCCCCCACGGCTGTCTCGCCGTTGGCGGCGCAAGGCCGGCGCCGTGGGAAATCAATCGAGCCCGATTATCCCCCTCAATTGTCTTCGAGCGCGCTGGTCACGCGCATGGCCTCGGCGACGCTGGTGCGGCCCGCGACAGCCAAATCCACCGCGGCCCGACGCAAGGTACGACCCGCCAGCTGTTGCCGCGCAAGGCGCACGAACGCTTGGGTATCCTGACGGTTCAGCGCCTCCACCAAGGGGGCCGTCATTTCCAGCATTTCGTACACGCCCACGCGGCCGCGGTAGCCGGTGCCGTTGCAATGGCTGCAGCCACGCCCCTGCACCCAAGGTCGCTGCGCCGCCTCGGGGCCCAACTCCAGTTCCAGCCAGGCAAGCTCGTGGGGTAGCGGCATGTAGGCGGCCATACAGCTGTCGCACACCAGCCGCAGCAGCCGCTGGGCAAGCACGGCGTGCACGGACATGGCCACCATGTATGGGGGCACGCCCATATCCAGCAGGCGGATGGGGGTCGAGACAGCATCATTGGTATGCAGGGTGGAAAGCACCATGTGCCCGGTCATGGCCGCACGCATGCCCATCTGCGCCGTTTCCTGATCGCGCATCTCGCCCACCAGCACGATGTCCGGATCCTGGCGCAGGACGGTGCGCAGCACGCGGGAGAAGGTAAGATCGATCTTCTCGTTGACCTGCACCTGGTTGATGCCGGGCAGCCGATACTCCACCGGGTCTTCCACGGTGATGATCTTGCGCTCCACGGCGTTTAGTTCGGCGAGCACCGAATAGAGCGTGGTCGTCTTGCCGGAACCGGTGGGACCCGTCACCAGCACCATGCCCTGAGCGCGGTGGAAGATTTCCCGGAAGCGTCCCAGCATCGTCGCCGGAAAGCCCAGTTGCTCAAGAGGGGGCGCGCCTTCGTCCTGGTTGAGTAGGCGCATCACCACGGACTCCCCATACTGGGTGGGGAGCGTGGAGATACGCACGTCCACCGTGCGGTTCTTCACCCGCACGTGGAAACGGCCGTCCTGGGGCAGCCGTTTTTCCGCGATGTCCAAACCCGACATGAGCTTGAGGCGCAACGCCAGCGCGGTGGCAATCTTCGGGTCCACCTCGGTTTGCAAATGCAACACGCCGTCGATGCGGAAACGGATACGCAGCGTCTTCTCCTGGGGCTCGATGTGGATGTCTGAGGCGCGCACCTGGGTGGCGTCTTCGAACACCGTCTGCAGCAGGCGCACGATGGGCGCGTCCTCCAGACTGGGCGTGGCGCCCAACAGGCCGAAGTCCACGGCGGTATCACCCAGCGCCACCTCCAGTTCATGGGCCAAGTCGGTGATTTCATCGGTGCGCCGGTAGAGGCGATCGATGGCCTCCATGAGCTGGCCTTCGTTGACCACGGCCAGGCTCAGATCCCGCTTGAGGATGCGCGCGATCTCGTCATAGGCGAACAGGTCTGTGGGATCGGCCATGCCCACCAGGGCGGTGTTGTCCTTCACTTCCATGACGATGGCGCGGAAGCGCCGCGCCTGGGTCTCCGGCAGCAGCCGCACCACCTCGGGCCGCAGTTGGTAAAACTTGAGATTGATGTAGGGAATGTTGAGCTGACGGGCGAGTGCCTCGGAAATCTGCTCCTCGGTGACGAAGCCTTGCTCGACGAAAATTCGCCCCAGCTTACGCCCGGTACGCTTCTGCTCTTCCAACGCCAGGGCCAACTGCTCTTGGGAGATGAGCTTCTGGTTGACCAGGATCTCCCCCAGGCGGACTTTCTCAGGTCTGGCCACGGCGCCCCCGACGGCAGTTCATGTCATACCTCATATTTATTGAGCATATCGTTGATTCGGCTACACTAACTGTTTTTAGTGGCAGGCGCAAGGCAATGTTTCACCTGGTCCTCTTCCAGCCGGAGATCCCACCCAATACGGGCAATATCATCCGCCTGTGCGCCAATAGCGGCACCACCTTGCACCTGGTTGAGCCCCTGGGCTTCCGGCTAGACGACAAACAGCTGCGGCGTGCTGGGCTCGATTATCACGAGTTCGCCCGCCTCCTCGTGCACCCGGACTGGCGCCACTGCCAGGAAGCGCTGGCGGGCAGCCGCCTGTTTGCCCTTTCCACCCGCGGCAGACGGCGCTACGACCAGGTGGACTACCGACCGGGAGACGTCTTCGTCCTGGGTCCAGAAACCCGCGGCCTACCGGAGGACGTGCTATTGGGTTTTCCAACTGAGCGGCGCCTGCGTCTGCCCATGCTGCCCCACTCCCGCAGTCTCAACCTCGCCAACGCTGCCGCCATCGTCGTCTATGAGGCCTGGCGCCAGAACGGGTTTGCCGGCGCCGCCGATTGAGATCGCCCGAGTACGCCACCGCCTTGGCATGGCCCGTCGCCGGCGCACCGGTGATTCCCCTCTGGGGATAGAGCATCCCAGTCGCTTCCGCAAAAAGGGAAATCCACTTCCCCTTCCCGCGCAGCCACCGCTTCCTTGATCCCGGCCCCGCACGCCCGCACCGCCCGATGGCATAAGCCCCTGGCTCGGTTAACCCAGTGGGAGAGGTTTGAGCGCGCTTCTGGCAGCGGCCCGTGAGAGCAATCGTGGCAGCGGCTTGTGGGAGGGGCTTTAGCCGCGATGGCTGACATGGTGGTGGCCAGATCGCGGCTCGAGCGCCCCCAGGAGCGCGCCCCTTGACGGCCGGCGGCGCGTCTTTCATAATGCGAATCACTCGCATTTGCATTGACAGGCCATGACGACCGAAATCCCCACAGCCGCCCCGAAAGACTCCCGCTACCTGGTCCTGGATCGGCAGCGTCCCATCCCCAGCGAACGGTTGTTCCGCCAGGAAAACGAGGTGCGCATCCTGCATCAGGGCCAGGAATACCGCCTGCGCATCACCCGCGCCGGCAAGCTGATTTTGACGAAGTAATCACTGACTTAGCCAGCCAGTTCCGGCGTCCGTGGGACGCCTGAGCCAGCCAGCCAGACTTTTTGACTGCTCAGAAAGGAACTGCCATGTCACTGACCCGCCACCACCTTACTGGCCTGTTGCTGGCCGCCGCCGTGAGTCTGCCCGCCCAAGCAGACGAGAACCTGCTCGGCTACACCATGGGTGCCGAAACCTTGCCCCAGGGTGCGGCCGAGGCCTACCTCTGGCTCACCGACCACCGTGGGAAGCGCCAGGGACACTACGAGGCCCAGTATGTGCGCCTCGAATATGAATACGGCCTCACCGACACTTTGTCCGGCTCGGTCTATCTCAATGGCTACCGCCACGATTACAGCGGCAACCCCGTACCTGGGCAGATCGACGGCGAGTTGAAACAGGCGCGTTGGAGCGGCGCCTCCGCCGAGGTGAAGAAAATGCTCGCCTCGCCCTACAAGGCCGGGCTGGGCGTCGCCCTTTACGGCGAGGTGACCTACGACAGCATCGACTCCGTCACCGGAGAGAAGGTGGATGCCTGGGAGCTGGAAGGGAAGCTCATCTTCCAGAAGCCTTTCCTGGATGACCAGTTGCAATGGGTCACCAATCTGGAGCTGGAGGCCGAAACCAACCGGGCACGGGCGGGCGGCGAGCGAGAGAATGCCATCGCGCCACGCCTGCGCACGGGGGTGTCCTACCGCTTTGCGCCCAACTGGTTCGTGGGTTTCGAGGGTTGGGCCGACGTGGAATATCGCAAGACACCGGGCGGCCCCTGGGGCCGCGACCACTGGGACATGTTCGCTGGGCCCAGCTTGCACTATGGCGCGAAACAATGGTGGGCAACGCTCACCTACGTCCGACAGCTCGCCGGCTCCGACGAGCAGGACATGCACACGGGGTTGCATCTGGCGGATCACGAGAAACAGGAAATCCGCCTCAAACTCGGTTACAACTTCTGAGGCTCACCATGCGTCATGATCTGCTTTGGCTGTCCGTCCCCGCCCTCGCCGCGGCCGCGCTGCCCGCCCACGCGGTGCAATATCTCACGCTGGAACAGGCGCAGCACGCGTTGTTTCCCGAGGCAAGCGGCTTCCGGGACGCCAAGCTGCTGCTGAGCGCCGAGCAGCGGGAGGCCATCGAGAAGGCGTCCAAGGTGCGCGTGCGCAGCCCCGAGCTCCATGCCTGGCGGGCGGAAGCCGGCGGCAAGCTCGCCGGCTGGCTGCTGGTGGACGAGGTGTATGGCAAGCACGAGTTCATCACCTATGCCCTCGCCCTCGATGCCACGGGCGCTGTGCGCGGCATCGAGATCATGGACTACCGCGAAACCCACGGCGCCCAGGTCCGCAACGCTGCCTGGCGCGCGCAGTTCATCGGCAAACGTGCCGGGGCGCCGCTGGAACTGGATAAGGACATACAGAACATCAGCGGCGCCACCCTGTCCTGCAAGCACATGGCGGAAGGGGTGCGGCGTCTGCTGGCCACCTACGAGGTGGCGTTGAAATGAGCGCAGGGATACGCCGCGCCCAGCCCTGGCTGGGCACCCTGGTGGACATCGCCGCGTCAGGCGAGTCGGTCGCGCAGGCGGTGAACCAGGCCTTCGAGGCCGTGGCCATGGTGCACCGTCTGATGAGCTATCACGATCCGGACTCCGATGTCTCACGCATCAACCGGGAAGCGGCCCTCGCGCCGGTGACGGTCCACCCCTGGACCTGGCAGGTGCTGGCGGCAGCACGGGAATTCTCGGCGCAAAGCGGCGGACTGTTCGACATCACGGTCGCACCCCTTTTGGCGCGGCTGGGATATCTGCCGCGGCATGCCGACTTTCCCCGCGCCTCCGGCCAAGGGGACTGGCGACATGTGGAATTACTCTCGGCACATCGGGTGCGGCTCGCCCGGCGCGTGCGCATCGACCTGGGCGGCATCGCCAAAGGCTTCGCGGTGGACCGGGCGCTGGATGTGCTACGGGAACACGGGGTAAGTAGTGCGCGCGTGAATGCCGGTGGCGACCTGCGCCTATTCGGACCCAATTGGCAGCCGCTGAACGTGCGCCATCCCGCGGCGCCCACACGACTTCTGCATGTGACGGACTTGCGTGCGGGTGCCGCCGCCACCTCCGCAGGCTATTTCGCCGCGCAACGCGTGCATGGCCGGTGTGTCACGCCCCACATCCATCCCCTACGCCGGCAGGCCCTGGCCCCCGGTTCCAGTGTCACCGTGCTGGCACCCGATTGCATCACTGCCGACGCCCTCACCAAGATCGTGCTCGCCGACCGCGAGGCCGCGCGCAGGCTGTTGCCCCGCTTTGAGGCGCGTGCCCTCTTGCTGGAGCGAGACGACCACAGCGGCGCCTGGCAGCTATACGAACTCGGTTGTCAAGAGGCCTGCCGTGTCTAGCGTACCCCTCCCCATCCGCCTTCCCCGCAATCACCGCCGTGCGCTAAACCTGGTCTTCTTTGGCGTCTGGCTATCGGGTGGGCTATGGTTATTGTTTCACCATTTCCTGGCCGTCCCGAGCCCGTTCGGACCCACCCCGCATCCGCTGGAAAAGTGGTGGCTGCGCCTGCATGGGGGCTTCGCCTTCGCCACACTCGTGGTCATGGGATCGGTGCTACCGGTGCACGCGCGTGGGGCGTGGCAGCGGCAGCGCAACCGCATCACGGGATTGATGATGCAGGCTTGGCTTGTTTGGCTCGCGGCAACCGGCTATGCCCTCTATTACTTCAGCAGCGAAGCGAATGAAGCGTGGTTACCGCTTCTACACTGGATCGCCGGCCTGGCTCTCCCCCTTATGCTCACCCTGCACGTGAAGCGGGGACGCGCGCGGGCGGCTGCCCGCGTGGCAAATGCCGCGCCGCCGGCATCCGCGCGTGCTGCTGCCGAAACGCCCTGACTCATCGCAACCGCTCAAGCGGGCGCAGGCAAGCTTGAGCGCGGCCCGAGCGCTCGCCGAGCGCTTGCCAGGCGAGCAGCTAGATGCGCGTGCAACACACTGCGCGGCCTTCGGCTTGGGCGCGTCACTCCCGCACGACTTCGCCACGGAAGCCGATGGCCACGGCCAGGCCGGCGAGCACAAGCCCCAGCAGGATCATGATCGGCCCAAGGCCGGTGCCCAGGATCTGACCGGCCCACGCCTGGTTGAACACCGTCACCAGGTAGAGCATGCCGGAATGCAGCAGCGTGCCTAGGATGAACAGCCAGCCGATCACCTGCTTCATCCATGCCCGCTTGCAGGAAACGAACATCAGCACGACACCCACCACGATGTTGAGCAAGGCTTCCAGGTTGCCGTGCACATGGGGACCGGAGCGCACCGCGTCGATGGGCGCACGCGCGTTGATTTCACGATTGATGGCAAGCACCGCATCGGTGGTGAGGTGCCCCAGCTTATCGGCGGTGATGGGGGCAAGCGTCTCGGGATCGTCATAGTTGGCGCCCGCCACCTCGGCCAGTTTGCCGGTGGTCGCGACCCGACCTTCCTGGGCTTGCTGGGCGGTGGGGTGCAGCTTGAGCAGCATATAAGGGCCCAGCGCGGCAGATAGGGCAAGGAAGAAAAAGCCAAAGGCGATGTTGAGTCTGCTCATGACGGTCTCCTCTCGTGGTTGAATCAGGGCTCGAAAGTCACGTGATACACCACCCGCGCCTTCACCGCTCGGCCCTGGCGCATGGCGGGTTTGAAGCGGGCATCCCGCAGCCAGGCAATCACCGCTTCCTCGAAGCCCTGGCCCGGGGGCCGGGCCTCGACGATGCTCACCTCGTCCGCGCGGCCATGCTCGTTTAGCAACATGAGCACGATCACCTCGCCGCGCACGTTGTGGCTGGCAGCTTCCTCAGGATAGACGGGCCTGGTGTCGCTGAGAAGTACCGGATGCTCGTCCACCTGGCGCGCCGGGTAATAGGTGGGATCGGGCGGCAGGGGCAAATCAACCGTGTTACGACCTGCAGCAGCCTCGGGCATGCCAGGACGTGGGAGCGCGCCGTCTTGGTCCGCGGCGGCGGGCGACGCGCTGGTTTCCGCCGCTTTACGCGCAGCGGCGGGTGGTGCTTCCGCTGGCGACGCCAACGGCTGCGCCGCCTGGGCCTCACTGCCTGCGTCACGGATCGGGGGCGCATCCATGCCGGGTGCGGCGCGGGTGTCTGGCTTGAAAGGCGGCTTTACCTGGTCCAGATGCACTTCCAACCGTTGGGTCGCCGCGCCTAGGCGCTCGACCTGACCCACGCGCACCCCCAGAAGCAGCGCCGCATGGAGCAGGGCAGACAGCCCGAGCGCCACAGCCAAGGGCAGATCACGCACTCGCCGCGCAGGTGGGTTCGCCAGAGTCATGGCTTCCGTTCGCAAGTCCTACAAGCAGGAACCCAGGCTGATGTGCCGCTGGCGACAGCGGTATTCTGGATTCCGGCTCGCGCTTCGCTCGGCGGGAATGACGACTGCGGCGCCAGCAATCGCGGCGAACGCCGCGCCCACAAGCCGCCACACAAGCCCTTCTCACAGGTCTGCTGCCACCTGGGCGGACCGCCTCAGCCGCGGCTGCGCGCCACCATGTCGATGAGCGCTGACCTGCCGTAATGCTTGGTGCCTTCGGCGATGAAGTCTTCGTGTTCCCGCAAATGCAGGATGTCCATGTCGGCGAAGGCTTCGCGCAGCAGGGCCTCGGTGTACATGTTTTCGGCCGCGGACGGGCCACCGGTCTTGTAGGTGAGTTGCTTGGGTGTATAGCCCTGGAGGATGAGGTGGCCGCCGACCTTGAGGGCATCCTTGATGCGCTGGAACAAAACGGCCCGCTCCCGCGGGGGCGCGAACTGGATGAAAATCGCGGCGACGATGTCGAAGGCCTCGCGCGGCCAGTCCCACTCCAGCACGTCGGCCACGTGAAATTCCACCTGCACGCCACGCTCTCTAGCGAGGCTACGGGCCTTTTCTACCGCGACTGGGGAAAAGTCCACCGACACCACCTGCAAGCCCTGCTGGGCGAGCCACACGCCATTGCGCCCTTCGCCGTCGGCCACCGCAAGGGCCCGCTGGCCGGGCTTAAGCAATGCCTTCTGGGAAGCGAGAAAGGCATTGGGCTCGGTGCCGAAGATGTAATGGGGCTCGGCATAGTGCCCGTCCCACATTTCCCGACTCATTTGCCGCTGCCTCCTTTCGCCGCCTTCCCCTCGTTTAGCAGCGCCTCGATCTTGTCCCGCGGGATGGCCCCCGGCACCAAACGTCCGCTCTCGAAGATGAGCGCGGGCGTGCCCTCGATGTTGAGCTCCTGGGCAAGCTGCGCGGTGCGCGCCACCGGGTTGGGACAGTCGCCCTTGTTGTCGGGCAGCTTGCCGTGATTCATGACGGCCAGCCACGCCTGCGCCCGATCCGGGGCACACCAAACCTTGCGTGCCTTGAGCCCTGCTTCTGGATGCAGCTGGTCCAAGGGTAAGAGGAAGATGTAGAGGGTGACATCATCGATCTTGGCGAGCTCCGCTTCCAAGCGGCGGCAGTAGGGGCAGTCGGGATCCTCGAACACGGCGAGCTTGCGGCTGCCCGTGCCTTTGACAATGGTGATGGCATCATCGAAGGGCAAGCTGGCGAAATCCACGCGCAGCAGGGCGTCGCGGCGCTCGGCGGTGAGGTTGCGCTTGCTGCGGCTATCGATGATGTTGCCCAGGATCACGTGATCCACATTCTCGTCCACGTAGAACACTTGCTGACCCGCGGTGACTTCATAAAGCCCTTTGACCGGCGCCTTTTTCACGCTGGAAACGACAATGTCTGGAAAACGGCTGGCCAGTTCCTTGCGCACGCTGTTTTCGTCGGCGCAGGCCGCGCTGGAGACGGCGAGCGCCAAGAGGAGCAAACGGGAAAAAAGTCTCGAGATCATGGATACCTTTCGTTGTGGCGGATGAATGAAAAAAGCGCTTGGCCAGAACCCCTAGCCGGCCCCGCCCAGGGCATGCCGCACCAAAAGCTGCTTGATGGGTCCCAGCCGGCCGGTCAAGGACAGGCCCAGATTGCGCAGGACGCCGAGCAGGGGATTGGGATGGCCGAATAGCGCCTTGAGCCCATCTGTCACCGCCTGCATCGCAATCACGTCCTCTTTGCGCGCCCGCTCGTAGCGGCGCAAAAGCAAGAAATCGCCGCAATCGCGCGCGCCGTGTGAAGCCAGCACCTGCGCCAGGCACTGGGCATCGCCGAAGCCCAGGTTTACGCCCTGCCCGGCGAGGGGATGCACCTGGTGCGCGGCATCGCCGATGAGAGTCACCCGCGATGCGCTGATGCGGTCCACCTGGATGAGATGCAAAGGGAAGCCCACGGCCGGCGTGATCACTTCGAGGCGCCCCAGCACACCCGCCCCCGCCTGCTCCACCCGCGCCGCCAGTTCGTCCGGGGGGAGGCCAAGTAGGGCCTCGCCATGCTGCGTGGGTGTGGACCAGACCATGGAGATTCGGTTCCCCGGCAAGGGTAGCCAGGCCAGGATGCCATCCTCGCGGAACCACTGGCGGGCGATGCCGCCATGGGGGCGCGCGCAGGCAAAATTCGCCACCACGCCGAGCTGATGATAGTCCTTGTCGCGAAAAGGCAGTTGCGCCAGGGCACGTATCCGGGAGCGCGCGCCGTCCGCGCCCACCACCAGCCGGGCGCTGAGTTCGCGCCCGTCCTGTAGGAAAAGCCGTGCTTCCTTTGGCGCGAGCGTAAGCCCCGTCACCTGCGCCGGGCACAGACGTGCCACGCGGCCGCCTTGGGCCAACGCATCCCACAGCGCATGTTGCAGGTGACCGCTCTCCACGATCCACGCGAGTTGGGCCACGCCGGCCTCGTAGGCGGAAAACCTAAGCTCGCTAATGCCATCGTCGCCCCGAATGTGCATGGCGCTCACGGGCGCAAGCCGCGTGGGAGCAAGCCTTGACCAGACGCCCAGCTCAGCGAGGAAGGCAGCGCTGCCGGGGCTGATGGCGTAGATGCGGCTGTCCCAATCGGCATCGACGCGGCCGTTGGTTGGCGCCGGTTCCCCCCCTTCCACCAGGGCCACGGCAAGTCCCGCCCGATCGAGGGCGAGCGCGCAGCTCGCGCCCGTGAGCCCCCCGCCCACCACAACGACATCGAAAGGTGAATCCATACTAGCCCCGCGCGCCGAAGATCATGCGCCGCACCACGAAGTCCTTGGCGGGTGGCACGATGTCGAGCAGCGACAGCGCGGCGGCACGCACCTCGCGCAGCACCGGCACATCGTTGGAGAAGCCGCGCACCAGCCAGTCCGTGAAGAACATTGCGCCGCCCGTGTCCAATCGCCGGCCCCGCGCGTAGGCTTTGAGCATGGCATCTCCACCCAGAGCCGGACGCGGTGTGGCGAGGATGCGCCCAGCGAGCTCGAAGGCATCGCGCAAGCCCAGGTTGAAGCCCTGCCCAGCCACCGGATGCAAGGTCTGGGCGGCATTACCCACCAGCACGGTGCGCGCAAGCACGCGCGGTTCGCTACGACGCAGGCCAAGGGGGAAAGCCGCGCGCGGACTGGCCCAGAGGAAACGTCCCTGCCGGTCACCGAAGTGGGCGTTAAGCCGCGCCAGGAAGGTCGGATCGTCCCAGCTCAGGATGGTTTGCGCCGTCTCCGGGGAAGCGGTCCACACCAGGGCAAAGCGGTCGCGATAGGGCAGAAGCGCCGCGGGACCATCGGGGGTAAAGCGCTCATAGGCCAGTCCGTCATGGGGACGCTCCGAACGCACCTGCCCCACCACCGCCCACTGGCCGTAGTCACGCCGGATCTGGCGCACCCCAGGCAAGGTCCCCACCAAGCGTCCACCATCGGCCAACACCATGAGCCGCGCCGTTTCCATCCGTTCGCCTACCTCGCCGCGCCAGACGACGCGTGGCGTAACGGCGTGCGGCTCGACCCTTTCCACCTCGGCGCCCGTGAGATAGCTAAGCTGCGCTTCCCGCAGCGCCCCATCGAACGCGGCGAGAAGCGCCGCGTAGTCGATCACGTAACCCAGGGCAGGCAGTCCCGCCTCGCGCGCCGTGAGCAAGGTGCGCCCGAAGCTTGCACGCTGGGAGACATGGATGCGGGTGATGGGGGTGGGATCCGGCAGCCGAGGCCAGATGCCGATCTGCTCCAGGATCAGCCGGCTGCCATGGGAGAGTGCCAGCGTGCGCGCATCCGCCAGCGAGCCCAAATCCCGCCGCGCCTCCAGCACCGTGATGGAAAGCGGCGCAGCGGGGTCCATGCCACGGGCGAGCGCCAGCGCCAGCGTCGCGCCCACCGGGCCCCCACCCACGATCAAAATGTCGCCATCGGGTCGCACGATGAATGTCCCGTGTTCCTTGCTTGGTCAACACGAAGCGCACAGGGTACACGCAGACGCCCCAAACACCCAAGTCCACCCCTGCCAAAACGCCTGTTCGGGCTGCACCGTTCCTGTCTCGTTCCCACGCAAACGGAATTCCAGACCACTTGACCTTGGCCAAGGCGGCGTGCTGAGCGCCAGCCTGCGCTTGGCTTGGCCGCAATGACCGACCCTAAGCGCCGCCCACAAGCCTGGCTGAGAACACCCTGGGGGCCTTTGGGCCCAAACGGGACCGGCATCCTCGCTGTCACAAGGCGCCTTGGGCGGTCTCTGCGAAGCTTTATGCCTCCCGACTCGCCATGCACGCCTCGATCTCGGCCACGGTCTTGGGGGTGGCCGCGGTGAGGACTTCGCATGCCCCGTCCGTCACGCATACGTCGTCCTCGATGCGGATGCCGATGTTCCACAAGGCTTGCGGCACGCCTTCGCCTGGACGAATGTAAAGCCCCGGCTCCACCGTCAGCACCATGCCGGGCTCGAGCCGGCGCCAGGTGCCACCGCGCTTGTAGTCGCCGGCATCGTGCACGTCCAGGCCCAGCCAGTGGCCCGTCTTGTGCATGTAGAAGCGCTTGTACGCTAAAGACTCGATCACGCCCTCCACGCTACCCGTGACAAGCCCGAGATCGAGCATGCCCTGGACCAGCACGCGCACGGCCGCCTCGTGGGGTTCGTTCCAGTGACGGCCCACGCGTACCTGCTCCATCGCCGCCTGCTGCGCCGCGAGCACGATTTCGTAGCAGTCCTTCTGCACGGCGCTGAATCGGCCATTGACTGGAAAGGTGCGCGTGATGTCAGAGGCGTAGCCATCGAGCTCGCAGCCTGCGTCGATGAGCAGCAGATCGCCATCGCGAAGCGGCGCATCGTTGCGCACGTAGTGCAGCACGCAGGCATTGGCGCCGCCCGCCACGATGGGCATATAGGCAGGGGCCTGCGCACCCTGGCGCCGAAATTCGTGCAAAAGCTCGGCCTCGATTTCGTACTCGTAGCGGCCCGGCGCGGTGACGCGCATGGCACGCCGATGCGCCGCACCGGATATAGTCGCGGCCCGGCGCATGATGGCAAGCTCATAGGCATCCTTGATGAGACGCATCTCGTCCAGCAGCGCGCGCACATCGCGAATGCCTGCCGGCGCGGTGACGCCGTTGCGCGCCTGCGCCCGCACGCTATTGAGCCAGCCCACCACGCGCGTATCCCAACTGGGATCCGCCCCCAGGTCGAAGAATAGATCCGGCTGGTCGGCGAGAAGCTTGGGCATCATCTCGTCCAACCGGGTAATGGAATAGGCTTCGTCCATGCCAAAGGCCTCGCGCGCGGCCTCGGGGCCGTAACGAAAGCCGTCCCAGATTTCCCGTTCCTCGTCCTTGTCGCGACAGAACAGAATGCTCTTGACGCCGCCGTTGACCACCAGCACCAGCACCGCTTCCGGTTCCGGAAAACCCGTCAGGTAGTGGAAATAGCTGTCGAAACGGTAAGGGTAGGTGGTGTCGCGATTGCGCAGCCGCTCCGGGGCGGTGGGGATGACGGCCACGCCCGCCCCCATCTGGGCGGCAAGCTTCAGGCGACGATCTCGATAAGGGTTCATCACTTAAACTCCAGGAAAACGGGATGCCCAACACGCGCGCCTCGCCAAGCCTGGCGCTGCCCTTCTGCCACAGTCGCCGGCTTCAATCAGGGCCCCCTTTGTGACACAGACGCAGCGCGCGGTCGAGGGCCGCGAGCCGGTCCGGGGTGCCCACGTCCACCCAGCGGGCACGCAAGTGCTCGCCACGCACGCCACCCCCCGCAATCCACGCCCTGATGAGCGGCCCCAGGGCGGCCCGGGTGCCCGGCAGAATGTGACCGAAGCGTTCCGGGCGATAGACGCCGATGCCGGCATAGGTGAGCCGCGCCCCCTCCAGCCGACAAAAGCCTTCCACCAGGGCGAAGTCGCCTTGGGCATGATGGGGGGGATTGTCGGTGAGCACCAGGTGAGCCACGTAAGCGGGGTCCTCAGCCATGGCCGCGGCGACGGCGCGCGCCCGCGCAAAGTCGTAATAGGTATGGATGTCACCGTTCACCACCAGGAAAGGTCCGTCTCCCAGCAGGGGCAGCGCCTTGGCGATCCCGCCGGCCGTCTCCAGGGGCTCGCCCTCGGCGGAATAGCGGATGGTCACGCCCCAGCGCCGTCCATCGCCCAGTGCCGCTTCGATTCGTTCGCCCAAGTGGGCGTGGTTAATCACCAACTCGGTGAAACCGGCCCGCGCCAGATTCTCGATATGCCAGACGATGAGGGGCTTGCCCCCCACCGCCAGCAACGGCTTGGGGGTGTGGTCCGTGAGCGGCCGCATGCGCTCGCCCCGCCCGGCGGCAAGAATCATGGCCTTCATTGGGCGCTTCTCGGTGCTTGTCCGAATGCGATGATCGCGGCTAAAGCCGCTGCCACAAGCCCCTGCAACACGCCGCTAAGAGCCACGCTCAAGCCGCCTGCAGGGTCAGAAGGTGTAGCCGACCTGAGGCTGGCTGCCGTGGAGTTCGTCCAGCAGCTGGAGTAAGGGGCCAAGCTCGCCGTAGCGCTCGCAGGTGCGGCGCAAGTAGTTGAGCACCAGCGGCACGCTCTCGAGGTAAGCCTCTTTGCCATCCCGATGCCACAGGCGTGCGAAGATGCCCAGCACCTTGAGGTGGCGTTGCACGCCCATCCATTCGAAATCCCGATAGAACTCGCCAAAATCGGTGGCCACCGGCAATCCTTCTCGACGGGCGCGTTCCCAGTAGCGGATCACCCAGTCGAGGATTTGTTCCTCGTCCCAGGCGATGTAAGCATCCTTGTAAAGCGACACCAAATCGTAAGTGATGGGCCCGTACACCGCGTCCTGAAAGTCCAGGATGCCCGGATTGGGGTCACACACCATCAGGTTACGTGAGTGGTAGTCGCGGTGCACGTACACCCGCGGCTGGGCCAGCACCCGCCGCAGGATGAGCTGGAAGCTCGCCTCCAGGACGGATTGCTGCTGGGGACTCAGGGTCACACCCAGTTGGCGGGGGACGTACCACTCGGAGAACAAGCGCATCTCTCGCAAAAGCAGCGCTTCGTCATAGTCCGGTAGTTCCCCGGGGCGGCTGGCGAGCTGGATTTTGATGAGCGCCTCGTTGGCGTCGCGGTAGAGGGCGTCGGCCGTGGCTTCCTCGAGCCGGTCCAGGTAGGTGTCCTGACCCAGATCGGTGAGCAGCAAAAAACCCAGCTCTCGGTTCTCGGCGAGGATCTTGGGCACGTTCACCCCCGCCTCGGCAAACAGCGCCGCGACGTGGATGAACGGTCCCAGCTCCTCGTGCTGGGGCGGCGCGTCCATGACGATGTAGGTCTGCCCGTCCAGATCGATGCGGTAATAGCGTCGAAAGCTCGCATCCGAGGAGGCGGGCAGGATGAGAAAATGTTCCCCGGCGAACACCTGGGATAGCCACCAATCGAGATCGAGCAAGCGTTCCAATTGCGTTTCCAATTGAAAAAACTGAGCTTTTGTGCGATTTTAGCACCTTATTCCGACCACCCTCCGATAATGCCTCCACTCCCGTCGCGGCCTGCCGTCTGTGTCTTGTTTTGTCTGGCGGCACCCCTGGCCCATGGGGCCACAGAGCTTCCTCCGCTCAAGGTGGATCCACGCCTACTCGGTCTACCCGCGCTGCCCGGAGCGTCCGCCGAGCAGCAAGCGCCGCGCCCTGGCGAGCCGGTTTCGGCGCCGACACGCCCAAGCGCGCCGGTTGCCCCACCCGTCACACCGTCAGACCAAGCCCCCGGCCGTCAAACCCCTGTGCCCGCAGCCCCCTCGAGCGAAAGCGGTGCCGTTTTGGCGCCGCCGAGTGAGCCGCTGCCGCTGGCGTTGACCCCGGAACTGCCTCGGGCGCGACCGCCGGCCGAGGGCCCCACGCCAGTGTTCGTGCGGGCCAGGGAGATCCGCGGCCATCAAGATCGGGAGGTGGAAGCAGAAGGCGACGTGGAGGTGCGCAAGCTGGGCATCACGGTGAACGCCGATCGCATGACCTACGACCTGCCCAGCGACACGGTGTCGGCGCGGGGCAACGTGCGGGTGCAAACCGACAACGCGCTGGCGCGAGGCCCCGAGCTCAGCCTCCATCTGGAAACCCAGACTGGTCACATGACGGCGCCCCGCTACATGCTCGCCCAGGAACACGCGCGGGGCGAAGCGGCTAAAGCCGAGTTCCTGGGCGAGGATCGCATGCGTCTGACGGACGCGAGCTACACCACCTGCGGCCCGGGTCAGGATGATTGGTTCATTCGCGCCGGTGAGCTCTACATCGATCGCAGCGCCAACGAGGGCGTGGCACGCCACGCGCGTGTGGAATTCATGGACGTGCCACTACTTTACACGCCATGGATCAGCTTCCCCTTGAGCCGCGCGCGCAAGTCGGGGCTGCTTGCCCCCAGCTTCGGCACCACTGGCAACAGCGGCGCGGAACTCACCCTGCCCTATTACTGGAACATCGCTCCCAATTACGATGCAACCCTCACGCCTCGCTTCATGCAGAAGCGTGGCTTGCAGCTCGGCGGCGAGTTCCGCTACCTCATGCCTGGCTACGGGGGAACCCTGCAGGCGGAATATCTCGCCCACGACCGGGTCACGGACACCAACCGTAGCCGCCTCTCTGTCCAGCACCAGCAACAGTTCGGCAATGGTCTGGCGGGTGCGCTCAACCTGCAGCGGGTGTCTGACGACAACTATTTCCGTGACCTCTCCACCCTGGTGGCCCAGACCTCCCAGAACTTGCTGCCGCGGGAAGGGCTGCTCACCTATGGTGTCGGCGGGCTCAGTGTGCTTGCGCGGGTGCAACGCTTTCAGGTGCTGCAGGATCCGTTGGCCCCCATCATCGCCCCCTACAACCGGCAACCCCAGGTGAACGTGGCTTACAGCAAGCTGGATTTCCTCGGTACCGATCTGCGCTTCACGGGTGAATACGCGGATTTCCGTAGCACCGGTCTGGTGAGCGGAAGGCGCTTCGTGATCTATCCCAGCGTAAGCCTACCCCTTGCCGCAAGCTGGGGCTATTTCACGCCCAAGGCCGGGGTGCATTACACGCGCTACAGCCTGGATCAAACCACCCTTGCCTTCCCCGATGCCACCGGTACGGTCCGGCCCTATGCCAGCGATGCGACGCGCACCCTGCCCATCTTAAGCCTGGACACGGGGCTCGTGTTGGAACGACAGGCGGGCTTATTCGGGCAAGACATGCTCCAGACCCTGGAGCCGCGGCTGTATTACCTCTACGTGCCTTACAAAGATCAAAGCCGGCTACCGAGCTTCGATTCCGCCGAAGCCGACTTCAATTTCGCCCAGATCTTTTCCGAAAACCGCTTCAGCGGCCAGGATCGGGTAAGCGACGCCAACCAGCTGACCGTGGCCCTCACCTCGCGCTGGCTGGAGCCGATCACCGGGCAAGAGCGGTTGCGCGCCATGTTGGGCCAGCGGCTGTCCTTCCGCATGCCGCAGGTGACGCTGATCAACGCCGCTCCCAAGGACCGGCGCTCGGATTTCCTGGCCAGTCTTGGTGGGCTCATCGCGCCGGGCTGGAGTCTGGACAGCGCCTGGGAGTACAACCCCAATCTGCGGCACACCCAGCGCTACAATCTGGCGCTACGCTACGCGCCGCAGCCGGGCCAGGTGGCCAACTTCACCTACCGTTTCAACCGCAACGACCTGCGCCAGTTGGATGCTTCCGCCCAGTGGCCCCTGGCCGCGCAGTGGCACGGCGTGGCGCGCTGGAACTATTCCCTACAGGATCGGCGTCTGCTGGAAGGCATCGCCGGCGTGGAATACAACAAAGGCTGCTGGGCGGTGCGTCTGGTGGCCCATCGTTTCACCACCGCCACCCAGCACACCACCAACGCCTTGTTCGTGCAGTTGGAGTTGGCCGGTGCCAGCAGCCTGGGCTCCAACCCCCTGTCGCTGCTGCGCCAGAGCATCGCCGGCTTCACGCCCAGTGAGCCGCAGCTTGGCACCTACAACCTGGAAGACTACTGACCCATGCCTGCCCGCACTTTCCGGCTGTTCCTCCTGTTCGCCCTGCTCGTGGCCGGCACGGCCGCCGCCCAGACCCGTGCCCCGGTGCAGCCGGTGGACCGCATCGTCGCGGTGGTCAACAACGAGGCCATCACCCAGCAGGAACTCAATGAGCGAGTGCGTTTGGCCCTGCGCCAGATGAAGGCGCAGAACGTGCCGGCCCCCCCGCTGCCAGTGCTGGAGAAGCAACTTCTGGAACGCATGATCACCGAGCGGGTGCAACTGCAGTTTGCGCGCCAGACCGGCATCCGAGTCGATGACGTGCAGCTCGACCGCGCGCTACTGCGGATTGCCGCCGCCAACAACATGAGCATCGACCAATTCCGCCAGGCGGTGGAGCAGGATGGAGTGCCCTTCGCAAAATTCCGCGAGGAGATCCGCAACGAGATCATTCTCTCGCGCCTGCGCGAACGGGAAGCGGAAAACCGCGTCACGGTGAGTGATGCCGAAGTGGAACAGTTCTTCGCGAGCCCCCAAGGCCAGCAAAAGGGCGAGACCGAATACCACCTCGCCCACATCCTCATTCGTGTGCCGGAACAGGCCGGTCCCGAGATCATTAACGCGCGCCGCGCGCGCGCGGAGCAGGCCCTGGCGGAGATCCGCAAGGGCACGCCGTTCGCCCAAGTGGCGGCGAGCTATTCCGACGCCCCGGACGCGCTCAATGGCGGCGACCTGGGCTGGCGTCCCGCGAGCCGGCTGCCAGAGCTGTTCCTGCCCGTGCTGAATGCCTTGAAGCCGGGTGAGGTGAGCGAGGTCATCCGCAGTCCCGCCGGCTTTCACATACTCAAATTGAACGACAAGCGCGGCAAAGACACGCCGCTGGTGGTGGAGCAGACTCACGCCCGCCACATCCTGATCCGGGTCAACGAGCTCACCTCGGAGGCGGATGCCAAGCGGCGGCTGCTGGCCCTTAAGGAACGCATCGAGAACGGCGCCGATTTCGGCGAACTGGCGCGCCTCAATTCCGAGGATGCTTCCGCCGCCAAGGGAGGCGATCTGGGCTGGCTATCCCCCGGTGACACCGTGCCGGAATTCGAGCGCGCCATGAACGCCCTCCCCGTGGGTGGGCTGAGCGACCCGGTGCAAACGCCCTTTGGCTGGCATCTCATCCAGGTGCTGGAGCGGCGCCACCAAGATGTCACCGACGAGCGGCGTAAGCTTCAGGCGCGGCTACAAATCCGCGAGCGCAAGGCAGACGAGGCCTATCAGGAATTCGTGCGCCAGCTGCGCGACCAGGCCTACGTGGAATATCGGCTGGAAGAGCGGTAAGGCTTCATGCACCCCCTCGTCCTCACCAGTGGCGAACCCGCCGGCATTGGTCCGGACCTGTGTGTCAAACTGGCGCAAGAGAGCCGAAGTCAGCCCATCGTGGTGTTGGGCGATCGAACCCTGCTTAAGGCGCGGGCGCAGCAGTTGGGCGTTCCCCTCGCGCTAGAAGACTACGTCCCAGGTAAACCGGTAGCCACCGCGCCCGGGCGGCTGTCGGTGCTGCATCTCCCCTTGGCCGCACCGGTGGTGCCGGGCCAGCTCGATGCCGCCAATGCACCTTACGTGTTGGCGCTAATGGACCGCGCTCTCGCCGGCTGCCTGGCCGGGGAGTTCGCCGGCCTGGTCACCGCGCCCGTGCACAAGGGCGTGATCAACGATGCTGGCATCCGCTTCCAGGGCCACACCGAGTATCTCCAGGAAAAGAGCCGCGCCCCCCACGTGGTGATGATGCTCGCCGGTGGTGGCATGCGCGTAGCACTCGCCACCACCCATCATCCGCTGCGCGCAGTCCCCGATCTCATCACGCGCGACAGCCTCACCGCCACCCTGCGCATACTCGCCCATGACCTTAAGCGTTACTTCACCGACGGCCCGCCCCGCATCCTGGTGGCTGGGCTCAACCCCCACGCGGGCGAATCCGGGCATCTCGGCCGCGAGGAGATGGAGGTCATCATCCCCGTGCTAGAGGCATTGCGCACCGAAGGGCTGCACCTCACCGGGCCGTTGCCCGCCGACACGCTGTTCCGTCGTCCCTTGCTCGCCAGCCACGACTGCGTGCTGGCCATGTATCACGACCAGGGGCTACCGGTGCTCAAATACGCGAGCTTCGGCGCTGGCGTGAATGTCACCCTGGGGCTGCCCTGCGTGCGCACCTCGGTGGACCACGGCACCGCCCTCGACCTCGCCGGCACGGGTGCGATCGACGTCGGCAGCCTGCGTGTGGCCATCGATACCGCGGCGGCCATGGCGCTGCATGCGCGCTAGCCGATCGGGCCACCCCATGCAGCACACGCCGCGCAAGCGCTTCGGCCAGAATTTCCTGCACGATCCCCACTTCGTGCGGCGCTGCCTGGAAGCCATCGCGCCCCGGCCCGAGGACACCCTGGTGGAAATCGGGCCCGGCCTGGGAGCCCTCACCGCGCCCCTCCTGGAAAAGGTTCACCACCTGCACGTGGTGGAAATCGACCGCGATCTGGCCGCCGACCTGCGCCGGCGTTTCCCCGCGGAACGCCTCACCGTGCACGAGGGGGACGCCCTGCGGTTCGACTTCGCCAGCCTAGGCCCAGACCTACGCGTGGTGGGCAACCTGCCCTACAACATCTCCACGCCGCTTTTGTTCCATCTCGCCGCCTTTGGCGACACCCTGCGCGACCTACACGTCATGCTGCAGAAAGAAGTGGTAGCGCGCATGGCGGCCACGCCTTCCAGCCCCGCCTACGGCCGACTGTCGGTGATGCTGCAATACCGTTTCGCCGTGAAGCCCCTGTTCGACGTGCCGGGCGGAGCCTTCCGTCCGCCGCCCAAGGTCACTTCCAGTTTCGTACGCCTTGCGCCCCTGCGCCCCCTGCCCCATCCGGCGCGGAACGAGCGAATTTTTGCTACTATGGTTGCTTCCGCTTTTTCCACCCGGCGAAAGACCTTGCGCAACGCCCTGCGGTCTCATCTGGAAGCGGCCGATTTCGCGGCTCTGTCCATTCCGCCCACACTGCGTGCGGAAAACCTGTCGGTCGCCGATTTCGTGCGCCTCGCCGACTACGTGGCCAGCCGCCATGGCTATACCTGAGCGCCCGCGCAGCCTGCGTACCGCGCTCACACCGACCCGGGAGCTTGCGGCCCTGCGCCGGCATCTGGATACGCTCTCCAAGATCGCCCTGCTGCTTCTCGAAAGCGGCGACGAACAAACCTGGGTAGAAGTGTTGCGCCTGCTGGTGGAGACCACCGAGGCCTCCCACTGCTGCCTGTTCCTGGACACCTCCGCGCCGGACGGCAGTCCTGCCGCGCGCCTGGCGGCCACCTGGTCGGCGGCCGAGACGAGCTGGCTCGCCAACTTCGGCGGTTTCCGCGTGCTGTTCTACGACCGGGTGCCCAACTTGAGCGACCGCTTGCGCGTGGGCATGGTGTTCTCCGCCACGGCGGCCGAATTCGCCGAGGAAGAACGGGCGCTGTTTTCCCCCGCCGGCATCGGCAGCGTGCTGTGCATTCCCCTGTTGGTGAAGGGCGAGATGATCGGTTTTCTCGGCCTGTTTGCCGTGGCGCCGGAACGCCACTGGGAAGCCACCGATGTGGAAGTGTTGTGCACGGTGGCCAACGAGCTGTCCCTGGCCCTGGTGCGGCGCCAGACGGAGAGCGCCCTCAAGGCCAGCGAGGCGCGCCTGAAGGCGTTGGTGGGCGTGACCGAGGACGTGGTGGTGGAATACGACGGCGCCCAGACGGTGCACCAGATCTGGACCGAGAATCCTCTGGTGCGCGCCCTGCTGCCGGCCCGGCCCACCGGCGGCTTGCTCAGCGATGTGCTGCCAGAGGAGATGGCCAGCGCCTTGGTGGCGGTGGCACGCGACGTGCTGCGAGGAGTAAACCGCCATGCCGAGTTTACCTTGCACACGGCGGCGGGGCCGCGTCTATTCCTGGGCCGCATGCAGCGCCTGCCGGGCGAGGAGGGCGATACACCCCACATCGTCGCCCTGCTGCGCGACGTCACCGATCTGCGCGAGGAAGAAGCGCGGCGCAAGATCATGGTAGACACCCTGAACCTGTTGGACGAGGCCATCATCGACCTGGACCCGGCTGGCAACCTGCAGGCCGCGAGCGCCGCCTGGCACCGCCTGTGTGGCCCCATGGGCGCGGCAGAACACTCGCTGGGGTCGCTTTTGCAATACATCCAGGCCGACGATCACCAGCAGGTGCTCGCCACGCTCGACGCCCTAGTGAGCGGCGAAAAGAAGCTCGCCACCTTGCGCTTCCGCATGCTGCGTCCCGGCAGCGAGCAACTCTGGGTGGAATGCCGTCTGCTCGCAGTGCCCGGGCCGGAGGGCAGGGTCGTTAGTCTGCGCGGCATCCTGCGCGACGTCACTGCCATGTATCTGCAGGAACGGCGCATCCGCCAGCTCGCCCTGCACGATGCCCTCACCCAGCTGCCCAACCGCATCCTGTTCGAGGAACATCTGCAGCAGGGTATCGCACGCGCCAGCCGCAATGGCAGCAAGCTCGCCTTGGGGTTCATCGACCTGGACCATTTCAAGCACATCAACGACACCCTGGGCCATAAGGCCGGCGACACCGTTCTGCTCACCCTGAGCCGGCGCTTAGCGGCAGTGTTGCGTGAATCCGACGTGCTGTCCCGCTGGGGAGGCGACGAATTCGTGGTCCTGCTGGGAGACTCCAGCGACGAGGAAGATTTTCGCCAGGTGGCACGCCGGCTGTGCGAGGCCGCGCGCCAGCCCATCGACATCGAAGGCATCCAGACCCGCCTCACCCTCTCCGTCGGTTTCGCGGTTTATCCCGATGACGCGGAAGACGCCGAAACCCTCACCAGTCTCGCCGACCACACCATGTTCCACGCCAAGAACATGGGCCGCAACAACGTGCAGTTCTTCCGCGAAATCCAGGGCACGGTGCTCGATCGGGAAAACGTGCTGCTGCAGACACGGCTGGCGCAGGCCATCCAGGAACGCCAACTGCAAATCTTCTACCAACCCGTGGTGGACGCATCCACTGGTCGCATTCTCTCCCTCGAGGCACTCGCCCGCTGGCACGACGACCACGACGGCTGGGTGCCGCCGGATGTGTTCATCCCCATGGCCGAACATCTCGGCCTCATCCATGAACTGGGTGAGCAGGTGTTCGAACATGCCCTGGATCGCTTGCGCGTCTGGCGCCAGGCAGGCCATGAAGTCAAAGTCGCGGTCAACCTCTCACGCGCCCAGCTTTTCGCGCCCAATTTCGTGGAACGCCTCACCGGCATGATTGCCGACCAGGGACTGTCTCCTACGGACATCATTCTCGAAATCACGGAGAGCGTCGCGCTGCTCGACGTCTCCTACGAATCGCGCCGGCTGCAGGAACTCGCCGACAGCGGCTTCGAGCTGGCCATCGACGATTTCGGCACCGGCTATTCAGGCCTGGCCCAGCTGCACCAGATGCCGGTGCGCCGCCTCAAGGTGGACGCCTCCTTCACCACACGCCTGCACACCGAAGACGGTCAACGCATCGTCCAAGCCATCGTGCAAATGGCCCAGGCGCTGCGCCTGGAAACCGTCGTGGAAGGGGTGGAGAATGCAGAGGATGCGCGCTACCTCATGCAACTGGGCGTGCGCCAGATGCAGGGCCAGTTATTCGGCGATCCCATGCCGGCCGGGGTGTGCGACATGCTGCTCGCCCGCCAGGCCGCCCAGCGCAGCTAGCCCCGGTACTCTTTTATTGAGCGTTACGTGAGTAGTTGACAGGCTGCGTAAGTCAAACGTCATTCCCGCGAAAGCGGGAATCCAGGGTATTCCTCGCCATGTTCCTGGCTCCCCACTTGCGCGGGGACGACACAAAGGTGTCACCGACTTACGTAATGCTCAATAAGAGCGCGTGTGCCTGATCGGGTCTGCGCCTGCCCAGCGCGGCGCATGGCCATCGCGCTGGCGCCGGCAAGCCCCATCAAAGGTGCGATCCCTCTCAGGATCGCAGGCAAGCCAGCCGTCGTGGCGTTGCCACAGCGATGAACCCCGAGCATGGCGGCCTCACGCCACATTCGGGGCCTAATGCAGCTTCACCCGCGGCTTGTTGGGAGCGTTGATAAAAGTGGCGAGCGTGGACAGCACCACCCGGAACGCCCCGTGTAGGGCGATCTGATGCTTCTTGTACAGCGACCAGTAGACGAAGCGCGCGATCATGCCTTCGATCATCAAGCCGCCACGGGCGAGCCCACCCATGAGGTTGCCCACCGTGGTATAGCGACCCAGCGCCACCAGGGAACCATAGTCGCGATAGACATATTCGGGCAGGGGCTTGCCCTGCAGACGCCGGGACAGGGATTTGGCCAGCAACATGGCCTGCTGGTGCGCCGCCTGGGCACGGGGCGGCACCGGCTGATTGGAGCCGGGCTGGGGGCAGGACGCGCAATCGCCCATGGCAAAGATGTTGGGGTCGCGCGTGGTTTGCAGCGTGGGCAGTACCTTGAGCTGGTGGAGATGATTGACCTCCAGCCCATCCAGATTGGCGAGGAAGTCCGGTGCCTTGATGCCCGCCGCCCACACCACGGTGCGTGCGGGAATGAACAAACCGCTGGCGGTGCGCACCCCTTCCGCACTGACCTCCACCACACGTTCGCCCGTGAAGATGTGGATCTTGAGCTCGCGCAGCTCCTTGTCGGCGGCAGCGGACAGCCGCTCCGGCAGCCCCGGCAGAATACGGTGCGCCGCCTCGATGATGACAATGCGCACGTTTTTCTCGGGCTCGATCTTGTCCAGCCCGTAGGCATACAGCTCACGCGTGGTTTCGTGTAGCTCCGCGGCAAGCTCCACACCGGTGGCGCCGCCGCCGATGATGGCCACCGTGAGCTGCCCCGGTTCGATGGGGCCAGGCTGGGTGTGCGCGCGCAGGCAGGTGTTGATGAGATGCTTATGGAACCGCGCCGCCTGCTCGGTGGTATCCAGCATCCGGCAATGCTCGCGCGCGCCAGGCGTACCGAAGGTATGCGTGACGCTGCCCACCGCGATCACCAAGGTGTCGTAACGGAAGGTACGGCGCGGCACGATTTCATTGCCCGCGTCGTCATGGGTAGGCGCGACATAGATTTCCCGTTTTGCGCGATCGAGCCCCTCCATGCGCCCGAGCCGGAAGCGGAAGTGGTGCCACTTGGCCTGGGCCAGGTATTCCAGCTCGTCGTCGTGGGAGTTGAGACTGCCCGCCGCCACCTCATGGAGCAGCGGCTTCCACAGATGGGTGCGCGCCTGGTCGATCAAGGTGATGGCGGCCTTGCCGCGCCGGCCCAGGGTGTCGCCCAGGCGCGTGGCAAGCTCAAGCCCACCCGCGCCGCCACCGACGATCACGATGTGGTGTAACGACTCGCGGGTGAGGTCGATGACGCGACTCATGGCTGGCACGACGCAAGGGGTGCCATTCTACCGCGGATCGCCCCATGTGCGGGCCAAGTCGTGGACGGCCACGCATGCTTCCTGTTGCAACCGACGAAAGTGGGTGACAGGCCGCGCATTGGACCGTCATTGCCGCGAAAGCGGGAATGCGCAATAGCGCATGGTCATGTTCCTGGATCCCCCGCGTTCGCGGGGGCGAGGCAAAGATGTGGCGCACTTCCGTGATGCTCGATCATCAGCGCCGCCGGTAGGCAGGGGCGCGACTGGCCACCGCGGCTGGCCGCTCATCCTTGTGGCGGAAGCTGATGCGCGCCTTGGTGAGGTCATAAGGCGACATCTCCACGGTGACTTTGTCTCCTTCGAGGATGCGGATGCGGAACTTGCGCATCTTGCCCGAGGCGTAGGCCACCACTTCGACGCCGTTTTCCAACAGCACGCGGAAGCGGGTATCCGGCAGCACCTCGGTGACGCTGCCCTCCAGTTCGATCAATTCCTCTTTTGCCATGTTCTGCTCCTGCCCGAAAATCCTGCGCCGGGCGACTTGTCGCACAAAAACGAAAAAGCCCGGTGAACCGGGCTTTTTCTCGGTCAGTCAGCCGCCGCTCAGAGGGGACGGATGTTGGACGCCTGTTTGCCCTTCGGGCCTTCGGTCACGTCAAAGGTGACCTTCTGATTTTCGGACAAGGTCTTGAAGCCGCTGCCCTGGATGGCGGAGAAGTGGGCGAACAGATCGTCGCCACCACCGTCCGGGGTGATGAAACCGAAACCTTTAGCGTCGTTGAACCATTTCACAGTACCAGTTGCCATGTCTAGATTTTCCTATAGCGAATTGAAAATGGGCGGGTGCCCGGTTGACGAGAATCAAGACGGAACAGCTGACGAACTGGAGTACCGGATACAAAAATGAGGCACAGCGCAACGGGCCAACACACTGCTTGAACATCTCGCTGGCGGCAGTATGGGGGCAGCGGCGGTGGGATGCAAGCTTTATTTGCAAAAAGTTTTCCAACGGGGAAGGGTCCCGCCGTTATGAGGCCGTCGCGGCATGCATCCCGCGTCCTGCCGCGCCTGGCTTTTCCCAACACGCCTATCTGCCTCAGACTAAGGAACCTTAGGGCCAATCGCAACGATCCAGGACAGCGGGGAAAAACACGAAGGATGTGAGCGCTTGCGGGCTCTGCTCGCAGTCCCCCGCAAAAGGCAGGCACACTTTGCGGCCAACGAGCGCCTCGAGCCGTTCCAGTTGATCGGCCAAAGAGTTGACGGGCACCTCGCATACGCACCTATCCAGGGCATCGAATGGCAGCTCTGCCATGGGCAGCTCCGGGATTCCTGACAGGACGAGAACCCCGGGCAACAAGCATGCCCATAGCCAAAGGCCCGTCACCACAGGGGAGTGCCCATGATGCCCAACAGATGCTGCATCTCGGTGACACGCTGCGCGCAGCTTACGCACTAGCAATGGGAACGGAACGCCCGCGCAACATGGCCGGATGCCCGGCGGCTCACCGATCCCGCAACTGGCTGAACAGGTAGGCACGTTCCCTCTGACCCGCGTGGCACTGGAAACAGGCGGTATCGGCCTGAGCACCCACGACACGCTCACGGCTATCGCCCCCGAAAGCTTCGAAGCCCCAGCCACCGGTGGCGGCATAGCGTTTGGCGTCGCGTCGCATCACGCCGATGACCTTGCGCGCCCCTTCGACGATGGCGTGGTTTTCACTCTTCGCGTCCAGCAGGTCGAACACAATGACCGCGCCATCGGCAAAGCGACCGCTCCGGTAGCCCTGCAGGGCCTTGTCATTGGCATAGATGTGATGGATGCCACCAAAACTGTCGTAAAGCGGATGCCCAGCTTCGATCACCATGCTCTTGACGTGATGCCAGTGCCGATAACCCTCAGGATAGGGGACGGGATCGGCCGCACGCACCGGCGACGCGCTAAGCAGTACAATCGCAAACAGGATCGTCTTCCTCATGATGTACCTCCTTGAGTTCCGGTTGCAGACCGTTCTGCACTTCGAGCATAGGAAGCATCTCGGCGCAAAAAAAAGCGGTTACCATGGAGTAAGGCAGTCACTTTTCGGTGCATCTTCGCCATGGAACAGGAAAAACTTTTTTCCGGCACCGGCGTGGCACGCATGATGGAGGAAGTGCTGGGCTGCAAATGGTCGCTCGCTGTGCTGGACAGCGTGCGCCGGGGTGTCTGCCGTCCCGGTGCCATCGAGCGGGCCATCGGTGGCATCAGCACCAAGGTGCTCAACGAGCGTCTGCGCAAACTGGTGCGCTATGGCGTGCTGGAAAAGTTGAGCTACCCGGAAATCCCGCCGCGGGTGGAATATCGTCTCACCGGCTTCGGACAACGCTTCGTATCCATCCTGGAGCAGATCGAGGCGCTGGAGCGGGCGCGCGGGCGGTCGTGACGCGGGCAGGCGCCTGCCCGTACCGGGCACGCTTGCAGGTGGGCTTTCATTCCCACGCAAGCGCCAGTCCGGGTCCGCCGTCCGCAAGCCAGCGCCGGCTGGTGGATGTGGGCTTTTGCCTCGCTCACTGGGGATCACGGCGGGCTCATCCCGTGACTCAGGATATTTCGTGGCCATGCGTGAGGGTCTGTGCTTCCGCGGTGACCCTGGAAAACGTGTCACGGACCAAGGTCATTCTCGATAGGAGCTTTGTCATGCGCCAGATCTCGTTCATCGCCCTGTTCGGCTTTCTTTTCTCCGCGGCCGCGTGGGCCGCCAACCCGGTGGTGGAAATGAAGACGACTCTGGGCACCATCGCCCTCGAACTCTATCCAGACAAGGCGCCGAAGACAGTCGAGAACTTTCTGCGCTATGTGAAGCGGGGCCACTACGATGGGACCATTTTCCACAGGGTCATCGACGGCTTCATGATCCAGGGGGGCGGTTTCGACGCCCGGTTTCGTGAGAAGCCCACCGAAGCGCCGATTTCCAACGAGGCCGACAACGGCCTACGCAACGAGCGCTACACCATCGCCATGGCGCGCACCATGGAGCCCCACTCGGCGACGGCGCAGTTCTTCATCAACGTGCGAGACAACGACTTTCTCAACCATACCGCGCCCACCCTGCGCGGCTGGGGCTACGCGGTGTTCGGCCGGGTCGTGCGTGGAGAAGAGGTCGTGGACCGCATCACGAAGCGACCTACCGGCCCCGGCGGGCCCTTTGCAAGCGATGTGCCGCGCCAGCCGGTGGTGATCGAGAATATGCGCCAGGTGCAGTGAAACATGCTCGGTAGCGGTTTCACCTGGTCTTCCATCCTGGCGCTCCTTGCCGAGCACCGGCGCGGGCTTGCGCTCGCCCACGCTGTGGCCATCCTGGCGGCGCTCGCCAGCGTGCCCATTCCGCTTCTCATGCCCCTCATGGTGGACGAGGTGCTGCTGGGCAAGCCCGGTCCCATGTTGGCCCTGATCGACCGCGTCACGCCGACAATCTGGCACGGACCGGTGTTCTACATCCTCACCGCACTCGTTCTCACCCTCCTGTTGCGCCTGACCGCACTGGTGCTTAGCGTCTGGCAGGCACGCCAGTTCGTGCTCATCGCTAAGGACGTGGTATACCACCTGCGGGAGCAACTGTTGCTACGCCTGTCGCGCATCGCGCTCTCGGAATACGAAACCCTGGGCAGCGGCACCGTGGCGTCCCATCTGGTGAAGGATCTGGACGCGGTCGATAACTTCATCGGCGCCTCCATCTCCAAGTTCGTGGTGGCCGTGCTTTCCATTCTGGGCACGGCAGCGGTGCTGCTGTGGATGCACTGGAAACTGGCGCTGTTCATCCTCTTGCTCAACCCAGCGGTGATCTATTTCACGATGGTGCTGGGCAAGCGGGTGAAGGAGCTCAAGAAGAAAGAGAACCGGGCGTTCGAGGTATTCCAGCAGTCGCTCACCGAAACCTTGGACGCCATCCATCAGATCCGGGCGATGAACCGCGAACGTCATTACATCGCCCAGGTAATCGACCGCGCGCGGGGCATCCGCACCCATACCGCCGCCTTTTCTTGGAAGTCGGATGCAGCGGGCCGGCTGTCCTTTCTGGTGTTCCTGTTCGGCTTCGACGTGTTCCGCGCCCTGGCCATGCTGATGGTGCTGTATTCGGGCCTGTCCATCGGCCAGATGATGGCGGTGTTCGGCTATCTCTGGTTCATGATGGGGCCGGTGCAGGAGGTGCTAGGCATCCAGTACGCCTACTACGGTGCCAAGGCGGCGCTGTCACGGGTGAACAAGCTGTTGCGCCTCAAGGAGGAACCCGTCTATCCACACCTAAAAAATCCCTTTCTGGGCAAGCACACCGTGGGCGTGGAGGTGGAACAGGTGTATTTCAGCTATGGCGACATCCCCGTGCTCAACGGTGTTTCCCTGCGCATCGCGCCCGGGGAGAAGGTGGCACTGGTGGGCGCTTCCGGGGGTGGCAAGTCCACCCTGGTGCAGGTGATCCTGGGCCTTTATACGCCCCAGTCCGGCGAGGTGAAGTTCGATGGTGTGCCGGTGACCGAGATCGGCTTGGACGTGGTCCGCTCCCACGTGGGCACGGTGCTGCAGCATCCCGCACTGTTCAACGAGACGGTACGCATGAATCTCGCTCTCGGCCGCGAACTGCCGGACGCGCAGCTATGGCGTGCGCTGGAAATCGCCCAGCTCGCCGACACCGTGCGCGCCATGCCGAAAGGACTGGACACCCTCGTCGGCCGGCAGGGCGTACGTCTGTCGGGCGGCCAACGCCAGCGGCTAGCCATCGCGCGGCTGGTGCTGTCCGATCCCCAGGTGGTGATCCTGGACGAAGCGACCTCGGCCCTGGACGCCGAAACCGAAGCGCGCCTACATGCGGCGCTGGCCGATTTCCTACGTGGGCGTACCACGCTCATCATCGCCCATCGCCTGTCCGCGGTGAAACAGGCCGACCGCGCTCTGGTGTTCGAGAATGGTCAAATCATCGAGGAGGGCTGCCACGAGGAACTCATCCGCCGCGATGGCCTCTACGCCCGGCTGTACGGAGCGCTGCAGCATTGATTGCCCAACTCGCCCTCATCGCTGGTGCCTGGCTCGCCTACGGGGCGCTGCATTCCGTCCTCGCCAGCCACGCATGCAAGCAATGGGTGGGCAGACACTGGCCCCGGCTGCTTTCCGCCTATCGGTTGCTTTTCAATCTGGTGGCCGTGATCGCGCTTGCCCCACCCTTGTGGCTTACGGGGCGCTTCGATGGCCCCGTGCTGTGGCAGGTGCCAACCTGGATTGCGTGGCCGGCGCTGGTCGTCGCCGGCGTCGGCTTCGCCTGGAGCATGCGCTGGTATGACGGCGCCACCTTTCTTGGCCTGCCCCAGTGGCGCCGCCGCATCGGGCCGGACGACGCGCGCGAGGCCTTCACCATTTCACCCTTGCACCGCTACGTGCGCCATCCCTGGTACGCCATGGGGCTGATCTTACTCTGGACACGGAACATGAACGCGGCCTGGCTCACCACCGCCGTGGTCATTACGCTCTACCTGCTCATCGGCAGCCGGCTGGAAGAAAACAAGCTCATGGCCCTCTACGGCGAAGCCTACCGGCGCTACCGGGCGCGCGTGCCGGCCCTCATCCCCTGGCCGGGACGAAGCCTGACCCAGAGGGACGCGCAAGCCCTGGAAGCCCTGGCGCGCAGCGCCGCATCCTGAATGCGTCGGCACGGCCCGCGATGCAGTTCGTCGCCGCATAAGCGCGGGCATCGCTGGGCGAACGCGCCCTGCGCGCAAGCCCATCAACCCACCTTGTGCACCCGGTTCGCCTGTAGGCCTTGGTCCGCGGTCTCCACCAGGAAAGTCACCTCGTCACCCACCTTGAGGTGCTCGAATTCCGGGTGCACAACATTGAAGCGATGGAAGTAGAGTTCCTCGCCGCTCGCGCTTTCGATGAAGCCGTAGCCCTCTTCCGGGAACAGGCGGGCAATGCGGCCGCGTTTTTCCACCTCGTGCGCCTTGACCTCGCCCCGCTGCTTGCGCGCGAAATCCTCCAGCTTGCGCCGCGCCGCATCGAAGGCATCCCGGATGGCCACGTAGATGTCTTCCGCCTTGTCGCGATTGATGACGATCTCGCCACCAGGAACGGTGATATCCAGGCGGACGTTGTAGAGCTTGCCCTGGTGATGGTGGCGTTGGATGGTGCCCACCACGGCGCGCAGCGCCATGATGCGATCGTAGAAGCGGTCGAGTTTCTGCGCCTTTTCCCGGATCGCAGTTTCGACAGCGTCGGAATGGGGAATGTCACGGAAGGTGACTTGCAGGGGCAGTTGCATGGTGGCTCCCTCGTCGATTCGGGTCGAAATGGTTTTTCCCGAGTTTACCATCCACCCCGTGGGAACTGCGACACGGCCGCATGGTCTTTTCCGGGCCTATGCCCGCGAAACGGAAAAATCCGCCGCCAACGTCCACCGCAGGGCCTGCGCAAGCCGTGAGATCGACTCCGTCTGCCGACACCTTTCCTGCGTGTATCCGGAGGTGTGCGGCAACCTGAACACCGACCACGCCCGGCTCATGTGCCGCGACCGCAAGGCGCGCTGCCAGCTGGGAAGTAAGGTGCTCATCAGCTCCGGCATCCGCTACGATCTGGCGGTACGCTCGCCCGCGCACATCGGCCGACTGGCGCGATACGCGCCCGGCGAACGCGGGCACGATTGATCCCGCGTATCCTGGCCCCGCGCTGGTCGGATGGATGTCATATGCAGTGCCGTTCATTGGGCACACGCCGGTCTAGTGGATAATCTGGGATAATGCTCCGTCGCGCCCACACCGCCTGATGCGTAGCGACATGCGCCCGGTGTTGCGCGATCCCTAGGACGGTCGACCCATGCAGATTCCTTCCCGCATCCAGTCGCAACTACCCCGCCTGGTGGCCCTGCGCCACGAGCTGCACGCTCATCCGGAACTCGCCTTTGAGGAGCACCGAACCTCCGATCTGGTGGCGCGCGTGCTGGACACGGCCGGTATCGAGGTACACCGGGGGCTCGCAGGCACCGGCGTGGTGGGCGTCCTGCGGGCAGGCAACTCGCCCCGTGCCATCGGCCTGCGTGCCGACATGGACGCCCTGCCCATCGAAGAGGAAAACACCTTCGCCCACCGCTCGCGCCACCCGGGCCGCATGCATGCCTGCGGCCACGACGGCCATACCGCCATGCTGCTGGCAGCCGCGGAACACCTAGCCGCCACGCGCGCGTTCGAGGGCACGGTGTATTTCATTTTCCAGCCGGCGGAGGAAGGCGAAGGCGGTGCCCGCGCCATGATCGAGGATGGTCTGTTCACGCGCTTTCCCATGGATGCCGTGTTCGGGCTGCACAACTGGCCCGGGCTGCCCGTGGGTCAGTTCGCGGTGCACATGGGGCCCGTGATGGCGGGCGCCGACCAGTTCGACATCACGCTGCGCGGCCACGGTGCCCATGCCGCCATGCCCCAGCAGGCACGCGATCCGGTGCTGGCCGGCGCGGCCCTGGTGCAGGCCCTGCAGGCCTTGATCAGCCGTGAGTGCGATCCACTGGATGCGGCGGTGCTATCGGTCACCCGCTTCCACGCCGGCGAGGCCTACAACGTGATTCCGGCACAAGCCGTGCTGGGTGGAACGGTACGCACCCTGCGTGCCGAGGTGCAGGCAAGACTGGAAGCGGCTATCGAGCGGGTGGCCAGCGGCATCGCCCAGGCCCATGGCATGCAGGCCCAGGTGGACTACCGGCGCGGTTATCCGGCGACCATCAACAGTCGGCGCGAGGCGGCTTTCTGCCAGGAGGTGGCGGCGCAGGTGGTGGGACAGGCGCAGGTGCAAACCGATCTGCCGCCGTCCATGGGCGCGGAGGATTTCGCCTACATGCTGCAGGAAAAACCGGGCTGTTATGTCTGGCTGGGCAATGGCCCAGGGGAGGGTGGCTGCACCCTGCACAACCCCCGCTACGACTTCAACGATGCCGCGCTGCCCATTGGCGCGGCGTATTGGGTGCGCCTCGTGGAGCGCTGGTTGGCCGGCTGACACATGGCGCACGCGCCACGCCGTTGCTATGCTTCTCCCCGTCATACACCCGGAAAAGGAGGAGGACCATGGAATTGCAGGGTTCGCTGCAAATGACCGCGGGCAGCATCACCCTGGACGGCTATCTGCTGCTGCTTTTCGCCATCATGCTGTGCACCGGTTTTATGGGCGGTGTGGCCAATTATTTCCTGAGTGAACGGGTACCAGGCTTCGCGCTGAAGGATTTGCTGCGTCACATCGTGCTAGGCGTGGTGGCGGCGCTCACGGTGCCCCTTTTCCTCAACATGATTTCCAGCGATCTTCTGGCCATGGCAAGGACGCGACCCATCGACCTGTTCGTGTTCGCGGGCTTCTGTCTCATCTTCGTGCTCGCCTCGCGCCGTCTGGTGGACACGCTCGCGCCCAGGTTGCGGCCGCCGCTGGGTTGACTGGGAGCGCCCCATGGAGACCCCATCCGCCGCCCTGTTCGATCCCTACATGATGACGGTATTGATCATCATGGTGAGCGCCGGCATCCTGGCGGGACTGGCCAACTTCTTCCTGGCCGAAGGTGCGAGTAACCGGGAGCTGGCGAAATACGTGGTGCTGGGCGTCGTCGCCGCCCTCACCGTGCCCCTGTTCCTCAACATGACCTCCAGCAACCTGCTGGAATTCGGCCGTACCCGGCCGCTGGCGGTATTCGTGTTCGCCGGCTTCTGTCTGCTCTACGTCCTGTTGTCGCGGCGCGTGTTCGAGGCGGTTGCCAACCGCCTGCTGGCGCGCGCCGGCCGGACCGCCGTCGAACGGGCGAGCGTGTCCCTCGCCAGCGTAGAGGATTTCTTCCGCGCTGGTTTCACCGCCTCTGACGTGGAAATCCTTCGGGCGGTGGCCCAGGGCGGTTCCATCTATGACAACCTGAGCGAGCGGATGGCCAACCCACCCGCCAAAGATTTCGTCAACGAGCGGCTGGCGCGTCTGCGCCAGTCGGGCCTGGTGGAGCTTAGCACCGACGAGCAGAATCTGGTGCATCTGTGCCTGTCGCCCCGCGGCGCGCAGCTACTGGCGGAAGTCAGCGCGGGCGGCCACGCCTGAAGGCGAGCAAAAGGAGGTTTCATGGATGAGCAGGATTTACGTAACGATCTGGAACGCCACCTGTACGCCGCCCAGACCGGGCAGACTGACAGCGAAGTGTTCATGAAGCAGCTAGTGGACGCGCAGGTGTTCATGCCGGTGAAGGATGACAGCGCCCCCGGCGGCATCCAGCGCTCCACCCGTGCCCAGCCGCTGGTGGTACGGGATGAGGCGGCGGGCGTATCGGTGCTCGTATTGTTCACCAGCCCCGAGCGCGCCAAACCCTTCCTGCAGCATTACCCGGAATTCCGTGGTGGCATCCTCACGGAATTTCGCTGGGTGCTGGAGCGGATGGAACCCGGCTTCGGCATCGTCCTCAATCCTGGAGACGAGCTGGGGCTAGACCTGGAACCGGAATTGGTAGCGCAATTGCTGCACAGCCTGCGCAACGTCCACTGACATGAACAAGCCGTAATGGGTGGCAGGGAAGGCCCTGGCTAGAATTTCCTGAATTTCATGCCAAGAAAGGAACACGTCATGTCCAGCCGTTTTCTCCGCATCACCAGCCGCATTGCCCTTGCCCTCATGCTGGCAGTCACCCTGCCCCTAGAGACCGCCCAGGCCGGCATGGTGGGCACAGAACAACTCGCGCGCGCAAACGGCGAACGCGAGCGCGTCCTTTCGCTTTTGGAGCGTGCCGACGTGCGCGCCGGCCTGGAAGCACGCGGCGTGGATGTTGCCGAGGCGAAGAAGCGTGTGGCCGCCCTCACCGACGAGGAAGTGGCCCAGATTGCCGGCAAGCTGGACGAAGTCCCCGCTGGCGGCGACGTGCTGGGCGTGATCGTGTTCATCTTCCTGGTGCTGCTGGTCACCGACATCCTGGGCTTCACCAAGGTGTTCCCCTTCACCCGCCCCCTGCGCTGATCTTGCGCGCAATCGGCCGCTTCCTCCATCGGGCCCGCCTCTGCGCGGGCCTGATGCTTTTGGTGTGGCTCGCAGGCTGTGCCGGCACGCCTGAACTTTCCCGTCTGCGGGCCAGCCCGGGCGCGCTGCCGCCCCGGGTGGAGCTGGAAGCCGTGCCCTTTTTTCCCCAGGACACCCACCAGTGCGGGCCGGCATCCCTGGCCATGGCGCTCGCCGCGGCGGGGCATCCAGTCACCCCGGATGCCCTCGCGCCGCGGCTATATGTACCGGAACGTCAGGGTAGTCTGCAGGTGGAGATGCTCGCTGCCACCCGTCGCGAGGGACTCCTTGCCTACCCGCTCGCGCCTTCCCTCAGCGATGCGCTCACCGAGGTCGCGGCCGGCACGCCGGTAATCGTTTTGCAGAATCTGGGCTTGTCCGCGCTGCCCCTGTGGCACTACGCGGTGGTGGTGGGCTACGACCTCGATCGCGAGGAAATCATCCTGCGCTCGGGACTTTCGCGCCGCGAGGTCATGCCGCTTACCACCTTCGAGCACACCTGGGCTCGCAGCGGCTACTGGGCCATGCTGGCCCTGCCGCCCAGTCGGCTGCCGGCCACGGCGCGCGAGGACGCCTATGTCGAGGCCGCTGTGGCGCTGGAACGGATAGGTAAGACGCGCGCGGCGCATGCGGCCTACGCGACTGCCCTGTCACGCTGGCCGCGCAATCGGCTGGCGCGCATGGGCCTGGGGAACACCGCCGCCCTGCTGGGCGACTGGAAGGAGGCCGAAACAGCCTTCCGCCAAGCCACCGCGGATCATCCCCAGGACTGGGCAGCCTATAACAACCTGGCCTGGGCGCTGGCGCAACAAAAGCGGTGGCAGGAAGCCATCGAAGCCGCGGAACGTGCCATCACCCTGGCCAAGGACGCGGCGGAGCCGCGCCGCACACTGGAAGAAATCAGAAGCAAGATCAAAGAGACGAAAAACCAGTCGCGCCTTTCCCGTTGAGGGGGCGCCGCCAAGGGTGACGCACCCGCGCATCGGGCGGCGCCGATCGGACTCACAACCCGGGCAGCATGCCCTTCATGCCCCGCAGCATCTTGCCAAGGCCGCCCTTGCTCAGGGACTTCATCATCTTTTGCATGTCCTCGAACTGCTTGAGCAAACGGTTCACATCCTGCACCTGCACGCCGGCACCGGCGGCGATCCGCCGTTTGCGCGAAGCCTTGAGGATGGCGGGGTTGGCGCGCTCCTCGGGCGTCATGGAATTGATGATACCCTCGATGCGACGCAACAGGCGGTCGTCCAGGCTATGACCCTGGGCCGCCTGGGCCAGATTGCCCGGCAGCTTGTCGAGCAAGGCGGCAAGCCCGCCCATCTTCTGCATCTGCTGCAATTGGGCACGAAAGTCCTCGAGGTCGAAGCCCTTGCCGACCTTGAGCTTCTTGGCGATCTTCGCGGCTTGCGCCTGATCCACCTGGCGACGCGCCTCCTCGATCAGGGACAAGACGTCTCCCATGCCGAGCACGCGCGAGGCCATGCGTTCCGGATGGAAAGGCTCCAGTCCGGTGGGCTTCTCCGACACGCCCACGAACTTGATGGGCTTGCCGGTCACGGCGCGCACAGACAGGGCTGCGCCGCCACGTGCATCTCCGTCGAGCTTGGTGAGCACCACGCCGGTGAGGGGTAGGGCCTCGTTGAAGGCGCGCGCCACGTTGACCGCATCCTGGCCCTGCATGGCATCCACCACGAACAGGGTTTCGATGGGTTTGAGCGCCTCGTGAAGGGCGCGGATCTCGTCCATCATCTCCTGGTCGATGGCAAGCCGACCGGCGGTATCCACGATCGCCACATCGTAGTAGCGGGTACGCGCGAAATCGAGTGCAGCGCGAGCGATCTCCACGGGACGGACAGCTTCAGGCGCCTCGTAGAAATCCACCTGCAACTGACGGGCGAGCTGGCGCAGTTGCTCGATGGCCGCCGGCCGGTACACGTCACAGCTTGCGAGCAGGACTTTCTTTTTCTGCTCCTTGAGCAGGCGCGCCAGCTTCGCACTGGTCGTGGTCTTGCCCGAGCCCTGTAGGCCCGCCATGAGAATCACCGCCGGCGGCGTCGTGGCCAGATCGAGGTCGGCGACCTGGTTGCCCATCAGCCGCGTCAATTCCTCATGCACCACCTGGATCAGCGCCTGCCCCGGGGTGAGGGAACCGATCACCTCACGCCCCAAGGCACGCGCCTTGACATGGGCGATGAAGTCCTTGACCACGGGCAAGGCCACATCCGCTTCCAGGAGCGCCATGCGCACTTCGCGCAGGGCCTCGGCGATGTTGTCCTCGGTCAGACGTGCCTGACCGCGCAGATTCTTGATGATGCCAGACAGCCGGCTAGTGAGGGTATCGAGCATGGGCTGGAGTCGGTTGGAGCGGCCGCGTGCTGGGCTATAATCGCTGCCTCACCGCCATTTTACACCCGATGCCCCTGCCCGTTTTGTCCATCCTCACCGCACTGCTTTACGGCGGCCTCGCCTGGTACTGCCGTCATCGGGCGGCGCAGCCCGAGAACAGCGCCCGACCGGGGCTATCGCTTCTATTGGTGCTGCCCTTGGCGCTGCACGGCGGACTGCTTTACGTTTCCATCTTCACCGAACAGGGGATGAACATGGGTGTGGGCAATGCGCTGTCGGCCATCACGTGGGTGACGCTGCTGCTCTATGCCGCCACCAGCGTGCGCTATCACCTGCAGGCACTCCACCCCGTGGTGCTGCCGGTCGCCGCTGGCGGCGCCCTCATGCCCTTGCTGCTACGCGACGAACACGTGCTGCCCTACGGTGGCTTGGCCCTGTTCCAGGCCCATTTCGCGGCGGCTTTCCTTGCCTACGCGCTGTTCACCATCGCGGCGCTGCACGGCCTAGTCATGGCCCTGGCGGAAAAACGCCTACATGCGCGCGAGCCCTCGGCGCTGTCCGGCCTGCCACCACTGATGACCATGGAGCGGCTGTTGTTCAGAATCATCGGCGCCGGTTTCGTGCTGCTAACCGTGACGCTCGCCAGCGGCATGCTGTTTTCCGAGGAATTGTTCGGCAAGCCCCTTTCCTTCGCCTATTTCACCCAGCACAAGACGGTATTCGCACTTTTGTCCTGGCTCATCTACGGCGCGTTGCTCCTGGGCCGGCGCATCTATGGCTGGCGTGGCCGCACCGCCCTGATCTGGAGCCTGGCAGGCTTCACCGCCTTGCTGCTCGCCTACGTGGGCAGCAAGGCAGTCCTGGAAGTGCTGCTCCACCGCGGCTAGCGCTTTCTGCCCGCCACGGCTTACGGTAAACTTGCCGCCCTTTCCCCGCGGTTTTTCCATGTACGCCTTCTATTTCGAGGATGGCCACTTTCGCGTTGGCACCATCCTCGCCGACAACGGTAGTTCGTTGCAGGTCGAAGCCCAGCACGGCAAGCGCGCCAAGGTGAAGGCCGCCGACGTGCTGTTTAAGTTTCAGGAACCCGGGCTCACCGGTTTCATGGAAGCGGCGCAAAAGTTTGCCGAGGAGATGGACCTCGAGTTCCTGTGGGAGGCGGCAGGCAGCGAGGAATTCGACTATCAGACGCTGGCGCGGGATTATTTCGGACACGAGCCCACGCCCATGGAACGCGCCGCCATCCTGCTGCGCCTACATGGCGCGCCCATGTATTTCTATCGCAAGGGGCGGGGCCGCTACAAACCCGCGCCACCCGATGCCCTCAAGGCCGCGCTGGCGGCCGAGGCGCGCAAGCGACAACAAGCCGCCCAGCTTGCGCGCTGGGTGGAAGCGTTGACCGCCTTCCGCCTGCCCGAAGAATTCGCGCATGATCTTCCGCGCCTGATTTACACCCCGGACAAGAATGCCTTGGAAACCAAGGCGCTGGAGCAGGCCGCAGCAGCCACCCACCTCTCCGTGCTGCACTTGCTGGAAAAATGCGGCGCCATCCCTTCCAGTCGCGACTACCACCTGAACCGCTTCCTGCGCGAGTGGTTTCCACAAGGGCGCGACTTTCCGCCGCTGCCCCCCGTGCCGGTGCCCGACGAGTTGCCGCTCGCAAGCGTGGCGGCCTTCAGCATCGACGACGAGACCACCACCGAAATCGACGATGCCCTTTCCCTGGAGAAGCTCTCGGACGGACGGGTGCGGGTGGGCATCCACATCGCCTGCCCCGCCCTGGGCGTCCTACCAGGCTCGGCGCTAGACAGCATTGCCCGCACGCGCCTGTCTACCGTCTACATGCCGGGCGATAAGATCACCATGCTGCCCGACCAGGCCGTGGCTGCCTATACGCTCCAGGAAGGCGCCGCATGCCCGGCGCTCTCCACCTATTTCACGGTCACGCCGGACTACACCATCACCGATGTCGCCATGCGGGTGGAGCGGGTAAGCATTGCGGCCAACCTGCGCCACGAGCTTCTGGAACCTCTGTTCAATCTGGGCACCATCGGCCAGCAGGCGGATTACCGCTACCGCGAGGAACTGGAATGGCTGTGGCACTTCGCCGAACACCTGGAGGAAAAGCGTGGCGTCAAGGACACGAAACGCAGCCTGGTGCCGGAATACACTTTCCGGGTCGAAGGCGAGACGGTGCGCATCCTGCACCGGGAACGCGGCACGCCCGTCGACAAGGTGGTGGCGGAGATGATGATCCTGGTCAACAGCCACGCCGGCCGCCTCGCCGCAGAAGCCGGCATCCCCGCCCTCTACCGCGCCCAGACCAATGGCAAGACGCGCATGACCAGCGAACCTCTGCCGCACCAGGGGTTGGGCGTGTCCCACTACACCTGGGTGAGCTCACCGCTGCGCCGCTACGTGGATCTCGTCAATCAACGCCAACTGCTCGCCCATCTACGGGGCGAGACACCGCCCTACCAGGCGCGCGACGAGGCGCTGCAATCGGTGCTGCGCGATTTCGAAGCCGCTTACGAAGCCTACAACGAATTCCAGCGCAACATGGAGCGTTACTGGACGCTGCGCTATCTTCTGCAGGAAGGCATTGGCGATGCGAGCGCCACCGTCATCCGCGAAAATCTGGTGCGCTTCGACACGCTGCCTTTGGTGACCAAGGTCGCAGCGCTACCGGAACTCGCGCCCGGCACACGGGTCAGGGTGGGCATTCGCAGCGTCGATCTCCTCACCTTGGAAGTGGCATGTTGCTTCCTGGAAGTGCTGCTTGGGCCATAGAGAGGGACAGCTGGCGCGCTACAATGCGGCCCGGGTTCCCGCCCGAAGACAGGTGCCTTTTGTGAACTTGCGTGAATCCCAGCGCCTTGCCTAGACTGTTCACCCGCCTTGCCGCCAAGGTGGCGTCACTGCCACCCATCGCCGTGGCCATGGGTGCTTCGGCGCTCTTGCACGGCATCGTGCTCAGCATCCACTTCGTGCCCCCGCCGCCCAAACCGGAGCAGGCGCGCCATGCGCTGGAGGTGGTGTTGGTCAATGCCAAATCGACGACCCGCCCCAGCAAACCCCAGGCCCTGGCCCAGGCCAATCTCGACGGCGGCGGCAACACGGAGCAGAAACTGCGCGCGAGCTCGCCCCTGCCTGCCCTGGGCACACATGATCCCCAGCCGGAACTCAGGCAACGGGCGCAGCGGGTAGAAGAGCTGGAACAAGAAGCGGCGCGGCTTATGGCGCAGGTGCGTGCCACCACGCCGCGGCCTGCCCCCGCGCCCACCCCCGCGCCGGTGGCCCCGACAGTTCCTGTGCAGGGTAGCGACCTCATCAGCCAAAGCCTGGAACTGGCGCGGCTGCAAGCCCAGATCGAGAAGGACTACCAACAATACCAGGCGCGCCCCAAGCGCCGCTTCGTGGGTGCGCGCACCGAGGAATACCGTTTCGCGCAGTACGTGGAGGACTGGCGTCTGAAAGTGGAGCGGATCGGCAACCTCAACTACCCGGAAGAGGCGCGGCGCAAAAAGATCTATGGCAGCCTACTGCTCACCGTGCACATTCGCAGCGACGGCAGCGTGGAAAAAATCGACGTGGACCGTTCCTCCGGCTCGCCCATCCTGGACGAGGCGGCGGTGCGCATCGTCAAGCTCGCGGCGCCCTTCGCGCCTTTTCCGGAAAACATTCGCAAGGACACGGACATCCTCGCCATCACCCGTACCTGGACCTTCACCCGTGAGGATCAGCTGACGAGTCAGTGAGACGGAAGCGGATCGGGATCTCCACCCACGCGGCGATCGGCGCCTCCCCTCGCCGCGCCGGCAAGAAGCGCCAACGCTTGACCGCGGCGAGCGCCGCCTCGTCCAGCAGCGCATGGCCGCTGCTTTGCGCGACCACCAGCTCGCCGCAGCGGCCGTCCGGCAGAATCTCCGCGCGCAACACCACCTGTCCTTCGAGCCCGAGCCGGCGCGCCGCCAGCGGATACGGCGGCCGCGGATTGGCAAGATAGGCGGCACGCAGATCCGGCGGCGTCACCACCGGCTCGACGGCCGCGACTTCTTGCGCAGCAGCTGGGCCACCGGGCAACGATGTCGGTGCTGGCCGCGATGCTATCCCGGCGGGAAAGGGGGCGGATGATGCCGCAGGCTCCACGGCCGCGGGCGCGACAGCCGCTCGCGCGATCCGTGGAACCGCCGCCCTGGCAGGCACCGACGTCTTCGCGGCGGCGACTGGCGTGCGCGCTGCGGCCGGCGGCGCCACCGGCACATCCGCGCGCAGACGCACCTGGAGCATCACCGGCAGGGTGCTTCGCACTGCGCCCAAGGCAGGTGCCAGGGGCGGCAGCCAGGCCAGAAGCAGCCCGTGGAGCAGCAGCGAGCAGGCAATGGCCCAGGCCACCGTGGGCGAGCGCCGCGCCGGCAGTACCCCAAGGTCGTCAAGGGTGGCCATCGTGCAGCACCCCCAACACCGATTTCAGCCAGGCCGCCAAACGTTGCGGGTCGATCGGGCCGCTGATCCCCTCCACCCGCCCGCCCGGGCCGTACAGATAGCTGCGCGGCAGTTCGCCGTGCCAGCGGGGATCCACCTCGAAGCGCAGGCGTTCGCTGAAGGGATCGGCGAAGATCCAGCGTTCCGCCCACGCGGGCGCGTACTGGTCGAGCACGGCCTGCACGTCTTCCGCCGCCCCCGGGGGATCGGTGGAAACCAGCACGATGGTAAGTTGCGGATGCGCCCTGGCCAGGCGTGCAAGCTGCGCAAGCTCCGCGCGGCAGGGTGCGCAGTCCACCGACCAGAAGCTCAGGAGGAAGGGGCGCCCGCCCTGAGCCGCCTCGATGGCGGCAAGGCTGCCGGAGACGAAAGGGCGCAGCGGCATCTGTGCCTGGGCGGTGAGAGCCACGCAGCAGAGAAAGGCGAAGGCGAGCGCGCGCCTCATGGCGTGTCGTCGGGAACCAGTGGAATCACGCGATGACCTTCGAGCTGCGTGCTCCAGGACAGATACACCCGATGGCCTGCGCTCACCAGCAGGGGGTGGTCGGAGGCACCGCTACTTGCCGCAACACTGCGGGGCGCGCTCCAGCTGCGGCCGCCGTCGTCGGAATGCATGGCCCGCACAAGGGCTTGGCGGCCATCGAATTCCTTCCAGGCGAGCCACACGCGGCCAGCCGCCACCGCCAGGGCGGGATGCGCGGCCTGTTGCGCGTAATCGCCGAAGGCAAGCGGCGTGCCCATCCCACCGTCGGCATCCATGCGCGCATAGAACAACCCGTGGCGCGTGGGCGCGTCGTTGAACCAGGCGAGATGGCGGGTGCCGTCCGGTGCCACGGCGAGGGCGGGCCCATGATGGGGACAGGCGTCCACCTCCCAGCGATCGAAGGACACGCGCACCGGTTTGGTCCGGCCATCGAGGCGCAGCAAGGCGTGGTCACGCTCGTTGCGCCCGAACACGTGGCGCCAGAGCACCAGGGGTATGCCATCGGCGTCCAGCGCACTCACCACCCGGCAGCACTCGCAGCTGTGGGCGGCGAGCCGCTCGTTGCGCCCGAAGCTTGCGCCGCCGTCTTCGGACACCGCGTGATAGAGCGCCGCGCCGGTGTAGGGCTCGCCCTGGGCCTGGGCCGCGGCGGCGTCGCGCTTGTCCAGCCAGAACAGATGGACGCGGCCGCGGCCGTCCACCAGCAGGCTGTCGAAGCGGTGGCTGATCACCTCGCGGTCATCGTTGACGGTGATGGGTTCGGCAAAGGTCCTGCCCCCATCCACGGAGTGGGCAAAGCGCACGTGGCCGGTGTAGGGCTTGCTGAGTGCTTGCGTCCACGACACATAGATGCGGCTGCCCACCACCGCGAGCTTGGGCCGGTTCTCGCCGTCCGCGACGATGGCCTCGGGAACGGCATTCACCGCCACGGGCACGCCAAAGCTGCGTCCACCGTCATCGGAGCGGCTCACCCACACCCGGCCCTCCCACACCTGGGCACGCCACAGACGCCCCGTGGCATCGGCTGCCACGGACACCGCCAGCCCGGTGCGCGCCGCCTGATGGGCCTCGTGGGCCCGCGCCGGCTGCGCCAGCGACGCAGCAAACACGAGCAGGAACAGAAGGCGCCTCACCATTTCGCCTCGATGCCGGCGTAGAGGGTGCGCGGCAGACCCGGCGCGAACACATCCACGCCGGAAGATACGGAGGCGCTCTCCGCATAACGCGTGTCCAGCAGGTTCTGCACGCTGCCGTAGAGCGCCAGGGTCTTGTTCAAGGCCCAGTTGGCGCGCAGGTTGAACAGATCGTGGCCCTCGTATTGGCGGGTGTTGGCCTGATCCATCCAGTAGCGGCCAAGCTTCACCCATTCCAGCTGCACCCGCTGCCCCGCGGCGGGCGACCAGGAAAGGCGCAGGTTGCCGATCACCCGGGGCGCGCTTTCCATGTCCTTGCCGCTAAAGTCCGCGGTGCCCGGGATCACCCACTGCTCATAGCTGTGCTTGGCGTAGGAAAGCGCTGCGTCCAAGCGCCAGGCCTTGCTCATCGGCGCCCCCAGCCCGAGCTCCACGCCCCGGTGCAGGGTCTTGCCGGCGTTGACCACCTGGGTGGCGCTGGTCACCGGGTCCTTGTAGCTCAGGATGTCGTCGCGTTTCTCCAGGCGGTAGATGGAAACCTCGTAGTCCAGGCTCGCCGCCTTGCCGCGCAGACCAAGCTCGTACTGGTCCGCCTTCACCGGCTTGAGGCCCAGGGCGGAGGCGGCGGCGAGCTGGGCGCGCGCCTCGTTGGTCTGGGCCGAGGGCCGGAACAGCTGGCCCTCGGAGGGCGCACGGAAGGCGTGGTTGTAGGAGGCGAACACATGGGTGTCATGGTCGAGCGCGAAGGTCACCCCCAGCTTGGGACTGAGGTGGTGGAAGCGCACCGTGGTATCCCCGCTCTGGCCGTAGTAACGCGTAACCGGCGCGCCGCCGTTCTCCCTGGTGCTGGCGGCGATTGCGCCGGCGGCGAAGTGATTGTCGAAGCGATAGCGCAGATCGTCGTAGCGCAGCCCCGCGGACAGGCGCAGGCGTTTGGTGGGCGAGAGCTCGCCGTGCACGTAGGGCGAGGCGCCGATGAAGGTGACGTCGTAGTCATAGACCCGGGTGCCCACGGAATAGGCGGTGTAGAGCTTGGATACGCCGCTGCCGGTGGTGGTGAGGGTGGCCAGACGGTTTTCCTCGCGGCGGCCAGGGCTTGCATCCAGATCAACCCCCGCGATCAGGCGCGCACGCAGGGGCGCGAAGTCGCGCCGCCATTTGCCCATGAGGCCGAAGGAACGGTTGGCGGTGGTATAGACCGTGGGATCGTAGGACAGCGACCAGTTGGCGAGCAGCTCCATGCTGTCGTCGCGCAAATAGGGCGTGAGGGAAACCAGGGTATCGCCCGTCTCCCGCTCCCAGGCGCTGGACAGGCGCAGCGCGCTCACCTTCCGGTAGGAGATGGGGGTGTAGTTCTTGGTGGGGGCGTTTTCGTAATCGGCGCGGACGAGGGCGGAGCTGCCCGCGGTGTCTTGGTCGATGCGGGAGCCGGTAAGCACCGTCTTGATCACGGCATCCGTCCCCAAGGCCCGGTCCCAGCGCAGGGTGGCACTCTGCCGGTCGTAACCCGTGTGGTCGCGCCAGCCGTCGGTGGTGGTGAGGTTGAGATCGGCGCGCAGGCCGTTCTCACCCCAGGTGTTGCCGCCGCTGGCCAACAGCCGCTTCCAGCCGTATTCGCCCACCTCGGCGCTGACTTCCAGCTGGGGCGTGGGGGGTGCCGGACGGGTGAGGACGTTCACCACGCCGCCGATGGCATCCGAGCCATAGAGGGCGGTGCCGGGACCGCGCGTGACCTCGATGCCGCCGGCCTGGGGCAGGTTGATCTCATAGAGGGCGTTGTGGTTGAAGAAGCCGGTGGAACGGGTGGGGATGCCGTCTTCCAGATAGAGATAGACCGGATTGGTGGTGAGGGGCTGGCGGATCGCGGTCATGTGGCCTTCGCCGCCGGTGACGTTGACCCACACCCCCGGCGCCTGGCCCATGACCTGGGCGGGATGGCTGGGCTTGTCGGCGCGCAGCGTTTCACCCGATATGACTTTTACGCTGGCGGGCGTCTCGGCCAGCAAACGGGGTTCGCGGGTGCCGGTGACGGTGATTTCCTCGAGTGTGTCGGCGGCGAAGGCATTGACGGGAAGCAGGAAGCAAAGCAGAAGGTGGCGAGTGGGCATGGCGCCTCTTTTCGGTTCACACGGCTTTTGTGTTTTTTCAGGGCGCCCATGCTACCCACCCGCGATAGCACCCGGAATGCGACACGTTGTCGCAGCCAAAGCGCGCAAAGAGGATAAGCATATCCCATTGAATGATCTCGATATTTCTGTATAATCAGCAAATTCTGATTTTCTGAAAAACTTTGAGAAAGGCATTCCATGCATCTCGGCACCACCCTCACCCAATTCCTGATCGAGGAACAGCGCCGCGTCCAGGGCGCCACCGGCGACTTCACCGGTCTGTTGAACGACGTGGTCACCGCCATCAAGATGATTTCCAACGGCGTCAACCACGGGGGTCTCCTGGGCGTGCTGGGGGCGGCGGGCTCGGAGAACGTCCAGGGCGAAGAGCAGAAGAAGATGGACGTGATCTCCAACGAAATCTTCCTCAAGCGCAATGAATGGGCCGGGCATCTCGCCGCCATGGCCTCCGAGGAGATGGACGAGCCCTACCAGATTCCCCCGGGCAATCCGCGCGGGAAGTATCTGCTGCTGTTCGATCCCCTGGACGGTTCCTCCAATATGGACGTGAACGTCTCCGTGGGTTCCATCTTTTCCATCCTGCGCTGCCCCGGCGACAAAAACGTGGACGGTCCCACCCCGGTGGAAGCCTTCCTGCAGCCCGGCGTGAAGCAGGTGTGCGCCGGCTATGCCATCTATGGCCCGTCCACCATGCTGGTGCTCACCACCGGCCACGGCGTGAACGGCTTCACCCTGGACCCCAACGTGGGTGAATTCGTGCTCACCCACGAGAACATGCGCATTCCCGAAGACACCAAGGAATTCGCCATCAACATGTCCAACTACCGCTTCTGGGAAGCGCCGGTGCGCCGCTACGTGGACGAGTGCATCCAGGGCAAGGAAGGCCCGCGCGGCAAGGACTTCAACATGCGTTGGGTGGCCTCCATGGTGGCGGAAGTGCACCGCATCCTCACCCGCGGCGGCGTGTTCATGTACCCCATGGACAGCAAGCTGAAGGAAAAAGGCGGCAAGCTGCGCCTGATGTACGAGGCCAATCCCATGAGCTTCATCGTCGAGCAGGCGGGCGGCGCCTCCAGCACCGGCCACAGCCGCATCCTGGAGATTCAGCCCACCCACATCCACCAGCGCGTGCCCGTGATCCTGGGCTCGAAGAACGAAGTGGAACGCATCGTCGCCTACCACAAGGAAGCGGCGGAAAAAGCGGCGTAGCCACCCGGCGTGAGCCCACGACGACGCCCCGGCCTCCGGGGCGTTTTTCATTTCGGCTACCCGCTGGGCCTGCCTGGGGCGCGCCGGCAGCACAGAAGGCGCGTCCATGGCCTATAAACAAATTTTTCCATGGAGGCAGCTATGCAGGCGCTGATCATCACGGCTGAAGGGTTCGAAGACAGCGAGTTGTTCGATCCCAAGGAAGCGTTGGAGAAGGCGGGCGTCACGGTGCACGTTGCCACGCCCGAGAAGGGCCATCAGTTTCACGGCAAGCATGGCAGGCGTCTCATTGCCGATCTCACCCTGCGCGAAGTGAATCCCGACGACTACGACCTGCTCGTCATTCCCGGCGGCAAGGCGCCGGAAGCCCTGCGCCACGACGAGCAGGCCATACGCATCGTCAAGCGCTTCTTCACGGCCGGCAAACCCGTGGCAGCCATCTGCCATGGCCCCTTGCTGCTAGTCGATGCGCGTGTCGTGGAAGGCCGGCGCATGACCGGCTACCCGGGCATCCAACGGGAACTGGCCGATAATGGGGCGCAAGTGCAAGACGCACCAGTCGTGGTGGACGGCAACCTGGTCACCTCGCGCGTGCCGGGCGACCTGCCGGAATTCATTCGCGCCACACTTGCCCTCATTGGACGCGCGCCGAGCTGAACCAAGCCAGTGCCCGCGCCCGCGCTGCGGCGTGGTCCACGATGGGCGCTGGATAATCGCGCCCGATCCTGAAGCCGCACGCTTCCTGCTCGATGGGGCGCATCTGCCAGGGCGCATGTATGGCCGCATCGGGCACGCGCGCAAGTTCAGGCACCCAGCGACGGATATAGCTGCCGTCCGGATCGTATTTCTCCGACTGGGCGACCGGATTGAAGATGCGGAAATACGGTTGCGCGTCGCAGCCGGTGGAGGCCGCCCACTGCCAGTTGCCATTGTTGGAAGCGAGCTCGTAATCCAATAGCCAGCGGGCGAAGTGGCGCTCGCCGCGCCGCCAGTCCACCAGCAGATCCTTGGTGAGGAATGAGGCTACGATCATGCGCACCCGGTTGTGCATGAAGCCCGTGGCGGTCAGTTGCCGCATCCCCGCATCGACGATGGGATAGCCCGTGCGCCCCACGCACCAGGCGGCGAACACGTCGTCCCCGCCGGGCCAGCGCAGGTCGTCGAATTCGGGCCGGAAGGCGTGGTCCACCACCCGCGGATGAAAATGCAAGATCATCTGGAAGAACTCGCGCCATATGAGCTCCCCGAGCCAAATCCGGGCGCCATCCCCCTGGGTATGGTAGGCATGGCGTACCAGCGCGCGCACGGAAATCGTGCCGTGGCGCAGGTGCACCGAAAGGTGCGAGGTGGCATCGAGATCGGGGCGGTCCCGCAACAGGTGGTAGTCGGATAATCGTTCCTGGAATGCAGCCCAGGTGCGTTTTGCGCCACCCATGCCGGGCGCGACCCCTCGTTGCAATAAATCGGTGGAGGAAAAGCCCAGGGCCTCCAGTGTGGGTAGCGTGCGTTTCCCAGGGGGAGCCAGGCGGTGCGTTCGCTCCGCCACCGGATGGGGCGCAAGCCGCGCCTCGTCGAGGCCCTTGAGCCAGGCATTCTTGTATGGCGTGAAGACGCGATAGGGCTGCCCGGCCGCCGACACCACTTCTTCCGGAGCAAAGATCAGCTGGTCGGTGAACAAGTGGAAGGCAATGCTCGCCTCGCGCAGGCGGTGCGCCACGCATTCATCGCGCGCCACTGCCTCGGGCTCATAGTCGCGGTTGGCATACACGGCATCACAGCCAAGCTCACGGGCAAGCCGCGGAATGACTGCCCGTGCCCGCCCCACCTCCACCCTGAGCCCACCGCCCAGGGCAGCCAGCGCCGCGTCGAGCTCACGCACCGAGTGCCAGATGAACTCCACCCGTCGGTCGCTGCGGTCCGGCAGGGCGTCGAGGATGTCGGTATCGAACACGAACGCGCAATAGACCGCGCGCGCCTCGTGCAGGGCGCGGGAGAGCGCCGCGTGGTCGTGGTCGCGCAGGTCGCGGCGGAACCACACCAGGACACGGTCGTAGCGCAGGGTCATGGTGGTATCGTAGAGGCTGTACGCGCCAGACGGCCATGATCCGCGACCCGCACGCCCTGTCCCAGCACATCGCCCGCCATTGGCAGGAAGAAATCATCGCGCGCTTTGCGGACTAGATTGCGATTCCTGCCCTCTCCCCTGCCTTCGATCCCGACTGGGTAAGCCACTCATGGCCATGCTGGGGCGCGCCTATCGGCAGGCGCAGTTCCCCATCACCGGCGTGCTGGGGCCTGGCGCCAATGCCCAGGGCCCCAACGAATTCCTGCATCTGGCCCACGCGCAGAAACTCACCGCCTGCGTGGCGGAGGTCGTGGCCGCCCTCCGGGCCGCGGACTGACGCGTCTACCGCGTCACAGCGAGTTGTGGGTGCCGTCGCAGAAGGGCAGGTTATCGCTCATGCGGCAGCCGCACAGCCAGACCGTACCCGTTTCCTTGGCAGTGAAAGACATGGGTTGAACACCCGTGCCCTCGTGGGAGCCATCGCACCAGGGCTGGTTCTTGCTCTTGCCGCAGGCGCAGTACCAATACTCCTGCCCGGCCTCGACCTGGACTTCGTAAGGGGCGTTCTGGTTGGACATATCGTCTCCTCGCATGCACAGTATCGGCGCCGCGGCGCCACAAGATGGGCGATTCTCCCACAAACCGGACACACGAAAAACCACGGCGCGCCCGTGAATTCCCCCGTTGCTTCTTTCGCCCTGTGCGATAATCCGCCCATGGACCGGGTCAACCTCACCCATCATTTCCTGATCGCCATGCCAGCCATGGCCGATCCCTACTTCGCCCGCTCCGTCACCTATGTGTGTAACCACAGCGAGCACGGGGCGCTAGGTATCATCATCAACCGGCCTCTGGACCTCACGCTGGGTACCCTGCTCGACCAGCTGGAGATCAAACTGGAAGTGCCGGAACTCGCCCGCCGCGCCATTCATTTCGGCGGCCCAGTGCAAACCGAACGCGGCTTTGTGCTGCACCGACCACAAGGCTCCTGGCAGTCCACCCTGGCGGTGCGGGAAGACATCGCCCTCACGACCTCCCGGGACGTGCTGGAGGCCCTGGCCCAAGGGCGCGGCCCGGAGCAGTTTTTCATCACCCTGGGCTATGCCGGCTGGGCGGCGGGACAGCTGGAACATGAGCTTGCCCAGAATGCCTGGCTCACCGTGCCAGCCACGCTGGACATCCTGTTCGAGCTGCCGGTGGAAGCGCGCTTCGATGCCGCCATGGGCCTGATGGGCCTCAACGCCGCCAACCTCTCGGAAGACGCCGGTCATGCCTGAGTCCCCGCAACGCGGCACGGTGCTTGCCTTCGACTTTGGCAGCAAGCGCATCGGCGTGGCCGTGGGGGAGCTGGAACTTAGGCTTGCCCATCCTTTGGCCACCCTGCCGGGCGAGCCGCGCGAGGCGCGCTTTTTGGCGATCGGCGAGCTGGTACGGGAATGGCAGCCAGTGCTGTTCGTGGTGGGACTGCCGCGCCACTTGGACGGCAGCGAGCACGCATTCGCCGGCCGCTGCCGACGCTTCGCCCGCCAGCTCGAGGGCCGCTTCGGCATCCCCGCGGTGCTGGTGGACGAACGCTTGAGCTCCCGCGCGGCGCAGGAAGACTTGATCGACAGTGGCATCAAGCGCGGGCGCAGCCGCGCGGTGCTGGACCAGGCCGCGGCGCGCCACATCCTGCAGAGGTTCTTCGATGAGCCCAAGCCCCGTGCTGCCTGAGGTGGATCCCCTGATCCGCAAGCTGGCGGAAGAGATCGCTGGTCACTTGACGGACCGCAGCGCCCTGGTGGGCATTCACACCGGCGGTGCCTGGGTGGCGCAGAAGCTTTATGCCCTGCTGGGCCCGGAGATTCCCCTGGGTACCCTGGACATCGCTTTCTATCGGGACGATTTCAGTCGCATGGGCCTGCATCCCCAGGTGCGACCCTCCCAAATCGACTTTCCCGTGGAGGGTGCCCACATCATCCTGGTGGACGACGTGCTCTACACCGGGCGCACGGTGCGCGCGGCGATGAACGAGCTGTTCGACTTCGGTCGGCCCGCCGCCATCGAGTTGGCGGTGCTCATCGACCGCGGTGGGCGCGAGCTACCCATTGCAGCGCAATACGTGGGCGCGGTGATTCCCCTGCCGCCGCACCAGCACATCCAACTCAACCGCGATCCCCAGGGACGTTTGAGCCTGAGCCTGCTCGACAAGCGACACTGACAAAACTTTCCATGGCGCCGAATCCCCAACTCGACGACAACGGCAAGCTTTGCCACCTGCTCACCATCGAAGGCTTAAACGCCGCCCTCATCCATTCCATTCTCGATACCGCCGAATCCTTCGTCGGCGTCAATGAACGCGAAGTAAAGAAGGTTCCCCTGCTGCGGGGCAAGGCCATCTTCAACCTGTTTTTCGAGCCCTCCACGCGCACCCGCACCACCTTCGAGATCGCCGCCAAGCGACTCAGCGCCGACGTGGTCAACCTCAACATCGGCGCCTCCAGCCAGAGCAAAGGCGAGACCCTGCTGGACACGGTGGACAACCTCGCCGCCATGGGCGCAGACATGTTCATCGTGCGCCATTCGGAATCCGGTGCCGCCCACTTCATCGCGCGCCATGTGGCACCCCATATCCGCGTCATCAATGCCGGCGATGGCCGGCACGCCCATCCCACCCAAGGGTTGCTGGACGTGTTCACCATCCGCCGCTACAAAAAGGATTTCAGCCGGCTTGCCATCGCCATCGTCGGCGACATCATGCATTCGCGCGTCGCCCGTTCCGAGATCCATGCCCTCACCGCACTGGGCGTGCCCGACCTGCGAGTGGTGGGCCCGCGCACCCTGCTGCCCCAGGGCGTGGAGGAGCTGGGCGTGCGCGTCTATCACGACATGGAGCAAGGCCTGAAAGACGTGGACGTGGTAATGATGCTGCGCCTGCAGAACGAACGCATGCGCGGGCCGCTCCTGCCCAGCGCCGGCGAATACTTCAAGCATTACGGACTTACGCCGGCCAAGCTGAAGCGGGCCAAACCCGACGCCATCGTCATGCACCCGGGCCCCTTGAACCGGGGCGTGGAAATCGATTCCGCGGTGGCCGACGGCCCTCAGGCGGTGATCCTGCCCCAGGTCACTTACGGCATCGCCGTGCGCATGGCGGTGATGACGCTCTTGGCGGGGAGCAGCACATGAAGATCCACATCAAGAACGCGCGCATCATCGACCCGGCAAGCGGGTTGGACAAGGTCGAGGACATCGCTATCGCCGCTGGCCGCATCTTGGCCCTGGGCGCGACGCCGCCGGACTTTAACGCCAACCGCGTGATCGACGCCACCGGCCTGGTCGCCTGCCCCGGCCTGGTGGACCTTTCCGCGCGCCTGCGCGAGCCAGGCTTCGAGTACAAGGCCACCCTGGAATCAGAGCTCCTGGCGGCGGTTGCCGGCGGCGTGACCACGCTGGTCTGTCCGCCGGACACCGATCCGCCCTTGGACGAGCCAGGCCTGGTGGAGATGCTCAAGTATCGCGCCCGCAGCCTGAACCTCGCCCGCGTCTATCCCCTGGGCGCGCTCACCCAGAAGCTCGCTGGGGAACGTCTGGCGGAAATGGCAGTGCTGCGTGATGCCGGCTGCATCGCCTTCTCCCAGGCAGATGCGCCGCTTTCGGACACCCAGGTGCTGCTGCGCGCCCTGGAATATGCCGCCACCTTCGACATCCCAGTCTGGCTGCGCCCCCAGGATGCCCATCTTTCCCGCGACGGGGTGGCCCACGACGGCGCGGTCGCCACGCGCCTGGGGCTGCGCGCCATTCCCGCCTGTGCCGAGACGGTGGCGCTGGCCACCATCCTGCTTTTGGTACGCGCCACTGGGGCGCGTGTGCATCTGTGCCGTCTGTCCAGCCGGGAAGCCGTGGACATGGTGCGCCGCGCCCGTCACGACGGCCTGCCGGTGACCTGTGATGTGTCCATCAACCACCTGCACCTGTGCGACGAGGACATCGGCTGGTTCGACGCCAATTGCCGCCTGGTGCCTCCCCTGCGTAGCCCCCAAGATCGCGCGGCCCTGCGCGCCGGGCTCGGCGATGGCACCATCGACGCCCTCTGCTCCGATCACACGCCAGTGGATGACGATGCCAAGCAACGCCCCTTCGGCGAAGCCGAGCCGGGTGCCACCGGTTTGGAACTGCTGCTGCCGCTCACCCTGCGCTGGGCGCAGGAGACCGGCTTGCCCCTGAAGGATGCCCTGGCACGGGTGACCAGCCTGCCGGCGCGCATTCTCGGGGTGGACCATGGCCGGCTCGCGCCTGGGCTGCCCGCCGACCTCTGCCTGTTCGATCCCGCGGGCAAGACGCCGGTGGACGCCCGCCTGCTCAGGAGTCAAGGGCGCAATACCCCTTTCCTCGGCCAGAGCCTGCCAGGACGCGTGCGCCTGACCCTGGTGGAAGGCCACGTGGTGTTCGAACAGCCGGCCCGTACCTGACGCGGCCTGCCCTGCCTTCGCCCGGCGGAAGCCTTGACAGCCTGGCAGGGGCTTTCGACAATCGTGGCCACCCCTTTTCCCTGGTCCTGAACCCTTGGACGACATCCCCTTAAGCGCGCTGCTCATCACGTTGGCAGTGCTGCTCGCCCTGTCGGCTTTATTCTCCCTGTCCGAGACCGCCATGATGTCCCTCAACCGCTACCGGTTGCGGCATCTGGTCAAGGAGGGCCATCGTGGCGCGCGCCTGGCCAGCGAGCTTCTGGCGCGCACCGACCAGCTTCTGGGGGTGGTCCTTTTGGGCAACAACCTGGTCAATGCCGCCTCTGCCTCCCTAGTGACGGTGATCGTGGTGCGCTTGCTCGGTTCCAGCGAGCTGGCGGTGACCATCGCCACCCTGGTGGTCACCTTCCTGATTTTGGTCTTCGCCGAAGTGACGCCCAAGGTCGTGGCCGCGGCCTACCCGGAACGTGTGGCCTTTCCCGCCGCCTACGTGCTGCGCCCCCTTTCCACCCTGCTCTATCCCGCCGTCTGGGTGGTCAACCTATTCGTGCGCGGGCTGCTCGCGCTCCTGCGCCTCAAACCCCACGCGGCTCAAACCGACGAGCTCAGTCTTTCCGAGCTCCGCACTTTGGTGCTAGAGGCGAGCGGTTACATCCCCCGCGCCCACCAGACCATCCTGCTCAACCTATTCGATCTGGAACGCATCAGCGTCGAGGACGTCATGACCCCGCGGGGACGCATCGAGGCCATCGATCTGGATAGCGCGGACGAGGAACTCTGGGCGCAGCTCACCACCGCCCACCATAGTCTGCTGCCGGTCTATCAGGGCGAGCTCAACAACGTGGTCGGCATGGCGCATGTGCGCCAGGTCTTGCATCAGGCCCAGTCCGGGCCGGTAGGGCGGGAAGCACTCAAGAAAATCCTGCGCGAGCCGTATTTCATCCCGATGGGCACGCCGCTTTTCACCCAGTTACAGAATTTTCAGCAAAGCCGGCGCAAGGTGGGCCTGGTGGTGGACGAATACGGGGAACTGCAGGGCCTGCTCACGGTGGAGGACATCCTGGAGGAAATCGTCGGTGAATTCACCAGTCAGGCGCCCACCCGCGGTGTGGCCTTCCAGCGGGAGCCAGACGGCAGCTGGCTGGTGGACGGTGCGACCGCCCTACGCGACCTCAATCGCAAGCTGCACACCCACTTCCCCCTGGATGGACCGCGCACCTTGAACGGCCTGATCCTGGAACATTTCCAGGACATCCCGGAAGCGGGCACGAGCCTGAAAATCGCAGGCCACCCGCTGGAAATCGTCCAGACCCAGGACCGGGTGGTGAAGGTGGTGCGCATCCATCCCACCGCGGATGGCGGAGAGACCGAACAATCGTCTTTACAAACAGAATGATCGTGGGCAGTATTTAACGACTTTATGAAGTTGTCTTAAGGACGGTACCGACACGTCATGGCTGCTGCATCCCTCTCTACCGCCCTGTCGGGCCTCGCCCGCACCCTGGTTCAGCACGGGCGGCTCAACGAGGCCGATGCCGAAGCGATCCAGGCTCAGGCCAATGCTTCTGGCGAGCCCTTCGTCAGCGCGCTGGTTAAGACCCGCAAGCTCACGGCCGCGGATGTGGCGGAATTCGCCTCCCAGACCTTCGGCTACCCCCTGCTCGACCTGGACGCCCTGGACGTGGACCATGTGCCGCGCGACCTTTTGCCTGCCAAACTGATGCAAGAGCGGCGCGCCCTGGGGCTATACAAGCGGGGCACCCGCATCTTCGTGGCCATGTCCGACCCCACCAACCTGCAGGCCCTGGACGACATCAAGTTCCAGACCGGCATGATCGTCGATCCCGTTGTGGTGGAGGACGACAAGCTCGCGCGGCTGCTGGACAAGGTCACGGGCAGCACGATGGAGGAGCTCAATGAGCTGGTGGGTGAAGACGTGGACGCGAGCCTGCTTGAAGAAGCCGGCACACCCGCAGAAACCAAGGACGAGGCGAGCACCGACATCGACGACGCACCAGTCGTGAAATTCATCCAGAAGATCTTGCTGGATGCCATCAATTCCGGTGTATCCGACATCCACTTCGAGCCCTTCGAGAAGTTCTATCGCATTCGTTACCGCCTCGACGGTGTGCTCTACGAAGTGACGCGGCCGCCGCTGGCCATCAAGGACAAGATTGCCTCCCGGATCAAGGTGATCTCCAAGCTGGACATTTCCGAAAAACGCGTCCCCCAGGACGGCCGCATGAAGCTGGTGCTGTCCAAGAACCGGGCCATCGATTTCCGGGTGAGCACCCTGCCCACGCTCTACGGCGAAAAAATCGTGATGCGGATCCTGGATCCCACCAGCGCTACCCTCGGCATCGATGCCCTGGGCTACGAGCCGGAGCAACGGGATGCGCTGCTCGCCGCCATCCAGCGACCCTATGGTATGGTGCTGGTGACCGGCCCCACCGGTAGCGGCAAGACCGTGTCCCTCTACACCTGCCTCAACATCCTGAACCAGCCTGGGGTGAACATCTCCACTGCGGAGGATCCGGCGGAGATCAATCTGCCCGGCATCAACCAGGTGAACGTCAACGAGAAAGCAGGGCTGACTTTCGCTGCGGCTCTGCGCGCCTTCCTACGCCAGGACCCGGATGTGATCATGGTGGGTGAGATTCGCGACTTGGAAACCGCGGACATCGCCATCAAGGCGGCGCAGACGGGCCACATGGTGCTCTCGACACTGCACACCAACGACGCCCCCACCACCCTCACCCGGCTGGCGAACATGGGCGTGGCACCGTTTAACATCGCCTCCTCGGTGATCCTGATCACCGCCCAGCGTCTCGCGCGCCGGCTTTGCCCCCACTGCAAACAGCCAGCCGATATCCCACCCGAGGCATTGCTACGCGCAGGCTTCAAGGAGGAAGACCTGGACGGCAGTTGGCAGCCCTATCGCCACGTGGGTTGCGAACACTGCAAGGGCACCGGCTACAAAGGCCGGGTGGGCATCTATCAGGTCATGCCCATCTCCGAGGAAATCAGCCGCATCATCATGAAGAACGGAACTTCTCACGACATCGCCGACCAGGCCCGGCGCGAGGGTGTCAAGGATCTGCGCCAATCCGGTCTGCTCAAGGTCAAGGCGGGCATTACTTCCCTCGAGGAAGTGGAAGCCGTCACCAACGAATAGGGGTGTGAATCATGGCCGTCGCACGCAAGGCCGCAGTCAAAGAATTCACCTACGTCTGGGAAGGGGTGGACAAGAAAGGCAAGAAGCTCAAGGGTGACATGCGCGCACCCGGGCCCCAGTTCGTGAGTGCCCAGCTGCGCCGTCAAGGCATCAACCCCACCAAGGTGAAGAAACAATCCACCTTCGGCCGCAGCCGCAAGATCACGGAAAAAGACATCACCATGTTCACGCGGCAGCTTGCCACCATGATGAAATCCGGCGTGCCGCTGCTGCAAGCCTTCGACATCGTGGCCAGGGGGCATGCCAACCCGGCGGTACAAAAGCTGCTCGGCGACATCCGCAATGACATCGCCGCCGGCTCCAGTCTGGCGCAGGCCTTCGCCAAGCACCCCCTCTACTTCGACCAGCTCTACTGCAATCTGATCAACGCCGCGGAGCAGGCGGGTATCCTGGACGCGATCCTCGACCGGCTGGCCACCTACAAAGAAAAAATGCTGGCCATCAAGGGCAAGATCAAATCCGCCCTGTTCTATCCCGTCGCGGTGATCGTGGTGGCCTTCATCATCACCGCGGTGATCATGATCTACGTGATTCCCGCCTTCAAGGATCTGTTCCAGAGCTTCGGCGCCGATCTGCCCGCCCCGACACTGGTCGTAATCGCCATTTCCGACTTCTTCGTGAACTACTGGTGGGCCATCTTCGGCGGCATCTTCGGCGGCGTCTGGGCCTTCTTTTATGCCTGGAAACGCTCCACGAAGATGCAGGACTTCATGGACCGGCTATTCCTCAAGCTCCCCATCTTCGGCCCTCTGATCGAGAAGGCCGCCATCGCCCGCTGGGCGCGCACCTTGTCCACCATGTTCGCCGCAGGCGTGCCCCTGGTGGATGCCCTGGAATCCGTGGCCGGCGCGGCCGGCAACCGCGTCTTCTACCTCGGCACCAAGCGCATCCAAAGCGAGGTGGCCACCGGTACCAGCCTGGCCGTGGCCATGCAAAACAGCGAGCTGTTCCCCAACATGGTGATCCAGATGACCCAAATCGGCGAGGAATCCGGCTCTCTCGATTCCATGCTGGGCAAGGTGGCCGACTACTACGAGCGCGAGGTGGACGAGGCGGTGGAGGCCCTTTCGAGCCTGATGGAACCCGTCATCATGGTGGTGCTGGGCGTGCTCATCGGCGGCATGGTGATCGCCATGTATCTGCCCATCTTCAAGATGGGTCAGGCGGTCTAACTCTGGCGGGTCACCGGTGCATCCACGGCTTCCGTGCGCGCCGCGCGCCAAGGGCGGCGCATGAGTCTGGCTGAGTTCTACAGCCATACACCTTGGGCCTTCGCCGCCACCTGCGGCGTGCTGGGACTGGCGGTGGGCAGCTTTCTCAACGTGGTGATCCATCGCCTGCCGCGCATGATGGAGCGGGCATGGCGCCGCCAATGCGCCGAATTGGAAGGGCGCACGCTCAACGAAGGCGAACGCTACGATCTGCTCCTGCCCCCGTCCACCTGCCCCCATTGCGGGCATCGCCTCGGCGTGTTGGAAAACATCCCCCTGCTGAGCTATCTCTGGTTACGCGGCCGCTGCCGCGCCTGCGCTACGCCCATCGGCCTACGCTATCCCCTGGTAGAGGCCCTCACCGCTTTCATCAGTGCCTACACCGCCTGGCATTTCGGCCTTAGCGGCCAGGCGGCGGCCGCCCTGCTGCTGGTCTGGGCCCTGATTGCCCTCACCTTCATCGATCTCGACACCCAGCTCCTGCCGGACGATCTCACCCTGCCGCTGCTCTGGGTGGGCCTGCTAATCAACCTGTTCGGGGTGTTCACCGATCTTTCCTCCAGCGTGATCGGCGCAATAGCGGGCTACCTGTCCCTCTGGTCCATCTACTGGCTGTTCAAGCTGGTGACGGGCAAGGAAGGCATGGGCTATGGGGATTTCAAGCTACTGGCGGCCCTGGGTGCTTGGCTCGGCTGGCAGATGCTGCCCGCCATCGTATTGCTCGCCTCGCTGGTGGGGGCGGCGGTAGGCATCGCCCTCATCGTGTTTGCCCGCCATGACCGCCGCGTGCCCATTCCCTTTGGTCCCTACCTTGCGGCGGGCGGGCTGGTGGCCCTGTTCTGGGGCAAGTCTGCCGTTCACCTCTACCTCGGCCAGATCTGATGGCCTTCGTCATTGGCCTGACCGGCGGCATCGGCAGTGGCAAGAGCACGGTGGCGGAATATTTTCGTCGGCTAGGTGCCACCATCATCGACACGGACGAGATCGCCCATGCCCTCACTCGTCCCGGCACCCCCGGCCATGACACCATCGTCGCTACCTTTGGCCCCGCAGTGAGGGATGCCAGCGGGCAACTCGACCGCGCCGCACTGCGCCGCCTGGTGTTTGCCGACCCCGCGGCACGTGCGCAGCTAGAGGCGATCCTCCATCCCCTGATCCGCCAGGAAGTGGAGCGGGCCTTGGCCGCGGCAAAAGGGCCCTACGTGGTCCTGGTGGTGCCCCTGTTGGTGGAAGCAAGCGGCTGGCGTGAGCGGGTGCAGCGAGTCCTGGTGGTGGATTGTAGCGAAGCGGAACAAGTGCGCCGTACCATGGCGCGCAGCGGTTTGTCCCGCGAGGAGGTGATGGCCATCATGGCGGCCCAGGCCAGCCGCGAAGCGCGCTTGGCGGCCGCCGACGACGTGCTCGTGAACGAGGGTGATTTTGCCCACCTTGAAGAATCGGTACGGGCGCTTGATGCCCGCTACCGTGCCCTGGCCGCCAGCGGCTGAACCGGCCCGGTTTGTATTTTCGGAGCTTCTGTTCCAGAATACCCCCTTTCCGGCCGGGCCTTGTCGTGATCGTCTACGAATATCCTCTGAACGAACGCATCCGGACCCTGATGCGGCTTGAGGATTTGTTCGCCCGCTTCGAGCATTTTGCCGCTCGGGACGAGGCCCTGGACCATCACGCCGCCATGCTGGCCCTGTTCGAGACCCTGGAAGTGGCACGGGGCGATCTCAAGTCCGATCTCATCCAGGAACTGGAACGCCAGAAGGCCACCCTCGAGCCCCTCCGCAACAATCCGGGTGTCAAGCAGGACACGCTCGACGAAGTGCTGCGCAAGATGACGCGTACCGTCTCCGAGCTGCAGGCCCTACCGGGCAAGCTTGGGCAACATCTGCGCGACAACGAATGGGTGATGAGCATCAAGCAGCGCGCCTGCATTCCCGGCGGCGTTTGCGAATTCGATCTGCCCTCCTACCACTACTGGCTGAATCTGGATGCCAAGGTGCGGCGCAGCGACCTCTACGGCTGGCTTGCCCCCTTCGCCCCCCTGCGTAACGCCATCGACATCGTGCTGCAGATCCTGCGCGATAGCGGCGAGCCGGTGCAGAAGACTGCTGTGCAGGGGGCCTATCAGCAGATGCTCTCGGGCCGCGTGGCACAAATGCTGCGCGTGACCCTGCTCGCCGATCTACCCTGCTTCCCGGAGATCAGCGCCAACAAGTACGCCATCAACATCCGATTCACCGCCCTCGGCGGCACCGAGCGCCCCAAGGCCTGCGATGTGGACGTGCCCTTCGAGCTCACCCTCTGTTCCCTGTGATGACACTGCGCCTGGTCCCCTGCCCGGTTTGTGGCAAACCCTCACCCTTCGACCCCCGCAACCCCTTCCGGCCCTTCTGCAGCGAGCGCTGCAAGCTCATCGATCTGGGACAGTGGGCCAACGAAAGCTACCGCATCCCAGGCCCAAGTCTCCCAGAACCGCCGGCCCAGCCCTACCGCGGCGACGAAGACTAACGATCATGGCCATGGCTCACCCCGGTGACGATTACGCGGGCAATCGCAGCCAAAGCCGCTGCCCCAAATCGCTCCCGCGGGTCTTCCCGGTGAGGTGCTTATGCCATTGGTCACTGCCGGCGCCCAACGCAACTCAAAATCCAGTAAGCGACGGGGCCATGAAGACGGAAGGCCGTCATTGGCGCCTGTGTGGGAACTGACACCCTGCAGGCAGCCTATTGAGCATTAGGTAAGTAGGTGACACCTTTGTGTCGTCCCCGCGAAAGCGGGGACCCAGGAACATGGCGAGGAATACCCTGGATTCCCGCTTTCGCGGGAATGACGTTTGACTTACGCAGCCTGTCAACGACTTACGTAACGCTCAATAGAAGCGACTTTTGTCACGCCCGATAGGGCGCCCCAGGCCACATTTCGCGGCGCTTCACGGAAACTAGCGAGTCTGGAAGGCGAAGCCCTGACGCCGGCCGTCCACGCTCACCCACAGCACCCAGTCGCGTCGCCCGCTCACGCACACGGGCAGGGTCACGCGCGCGCTGAAGCGTCCTGCTCCCGTCGGCTGCAGGCGGTAGCGGTTCAATCCCATGTCCATGCCCACCATCACGAACTCGGCCACCACCTCGCGCGCGCCCGCCGCCTGCACCGTGAGGGTAAAGGGGCTGAGGGCGGAAGGCGCAGCATCCGTGCGTATACTCACGCCCATCCCGTGGCAGCCCTGATTCAGCTCGCCGCAGACCACAGTGGGAGCCGGCGGCTCGCTGCAGGCCGCAAGCCACAATAACACGCCGAGATGCGCCGCCTTTACCATGCCCGCCGCAACATGGCAATGCCATGCGCCCCGTGTTGCCACGCGCGTTCCAGGTGCTCCGGACGCATGCCGCCGATGGCATAGACCGGCAGGGGATAGTCGCGAACGAGCTCGGCAAAGCCTTCCCAGCCGAGGGTGGTGGCATTCGGGTGGCTCAAGGTCGGTAACACCGGCCCGAGCACCACGTAGTCCAATCCCAGCCGGGCAGCGTGATCCAGTTCCTCGCGACTGTGGCAAGAAGCGCCACACCAGGGCAGATCCGGTCGTTGGCGTAACGCCATCAGCTGCGCGCTGTTGAGATGCACGCCATCGGCCTCGAGCTTCGCTGCGGTGGCAGGATCGGCGTTGATGATCAGCCGTGCCCCGTGGCGGTGTACCGACGCGACCACCTGACGCGCCAGCAGCGCAAACTGGGCCGGAGTCAGGTCTTTCTCCCGCAGTTGGATGAGGCGCAAGCCCGAGGCCAAGGCCGTCTCGAGGCGCACGAGGAAATCGGCCACGCCCAATTCCGCGACGTTACTTAAACCCATCACCGCGGGCAGCGAAAGCGCGCGCAGGATGGGGCCGTTGGCGGGCAAAAGCGGTGCCACCCCGCAATCTTCCGCCCGCGCCCAGGCAAGTGTTTGGCCCTCGCGCGGCGTGGGCTCGCCTACCCAGGCGGTGACGCGATAGAAGTGCAGGCGCACAGTGGCATGGGCATAGGTGAAGACCCGGGTGAGCCAAGGATAAGCCTGTTGCACGCAGATACCCAGTTCCTCGGCGAGCTCCCGCACCAGCGCCTGCTCGGGACGCTCCCCCGGCTCGATCTTGCCACCGGGGAATTCCCACCAGCCGGCATAGGCCCGCCCCGGCGGGCGCTGCGCCAACAGAAAGCGGCCGTCCGGCGCGAGCAGCACGGCGGCCGCCACGGGTACGATGGACGAGTTCACGCCGCTTGCCGCCCCACCCAGTCGCGCGCGAATTGCCAGGCCACGCGGCCGCTGCGCGAGCCACGCGCCAAGGCCCAGTTGAGGGCCGCACGGTGCAGGCTGGCGCGGTTTGCGGGCAGGCGACCCAGCATCCTCACCCAATGTTCGACGATCTCGAGGTAGGCGTCCTGATCGAAGGGATAGAAAGACAGCCAGATGCCGAAGCGCTCGGACAGGGAGACCTTTTCCTCCACTGCCTCGGCCGGATGCACCTCGCCGCCCACATGCCGCGTGAGCGCGTTCTCTTCCAGGTATTCCGGCATCAGGTGACGCCTGTTGGAAGTGGCATAGACCAGCAAGTTGTCACTACTGGAAGCGATGGAGCCATCTAGGATGGCCTTGAGGGTCTGGTAGCCCGGCTCGTCCGCGGCGAAGGCAAGATCATCGCAGAAAAGGATGAAACGCTCGGGGCGAGCGTAAATCAGATCCACGATGTCCGGCAGATCGGCGAGATGGGTCTTGTCGATCTCGATCAGGCGCAAGCCGCGCTTGGCATATTGATGTAGCACCGCCTTGACCAGCGAGCTCTTGCCGGTGCCACGCGCGCCCGTCAGCAACACATTATTGGCAGGGCGGCCTTCCACGAACTGACGGGTGTTGCGGTCGATGATCTTTTTCTGTTCGTCGATGCCCTTGAGATCAGCCAGACGAATGCGATGGGGATGGGTCACGGCTTCGAGCCAGCCCCCTGCGGCAGACGTGCGCCAGCGGAAGGCAATGGCCGCATCCCACGCCGGTGCCCGCGGCGCGGCGGGCAGCAAGCCTTCCAGCCGATAAAGCAGGCTCTCGGCACGGGCGATCAGACGCGACAATTCCTCCATCAGCTGCGGTACTCCGCGTTGATGCGCACATAGTCGTAGGAGAAATCGCAGGTCCACACGGTGGCGCAAGCATCGCCCCGTTCCAGTTCCACCCGCACCAGGATCTCTGGCGCCTGCATCACCGCCGCACCCTGTTCCTCGCGATAACCCGCAGCGCGTCCTCCCTGTTCCGCCACCAGTACGTCGCCCAGATAAAGCCGCAGGCGGTTCACGTCCAAGTCTTCGATGCCGGCATAACCGATGGCGGCGAGGATGCGCCCCAAATTGGGGTCGGACGCGAAAAAGGCCGTCTTCACCAGCGGCGAGCGGGCGATGGCATAGGCCACCTGGCGACATTCGGCGCGACTCTTGCCGCCATTGACCTGGATGGTCATGAACTTGGTGGCGCCCTCGCCGTCGCGCACGATGGCTTGGGCCAGCCAGCGCGCCAGTTGCGTGACCGCCTCGCGCAGGGCGGCGAAGGCCGCGCTTGCCGTGTCCGTGATCTCCGGATTGCCGGCGCGACCGGTGGCGATGCAGATGAAGGAATCGTTGGTGGAAGTATCCCCATCCACCGTGATGCAGTTGAAGGATTCATCCGCCGCAAAGCGCGTGAGGGCCTCCAGTGCGGCCTGGCCGATTGCTGCATCGGTGGCGATGAAACCCAGCATGGTGGCCATGTTGGGATGGATCATGCCGGAACCCTTGGCCATGCCGGTGAGGGTGATGGTGTGGCCGTCGATGGTCACGGTGGCGGAACGCGCCTTGGGCACGATGTCAGTAGTCATGATGGCCTGCGCCGCTTTGTCCCACCGATCCGGCGCGAGATCCGCCACGGCCGCCGGCAGTCCCGCCAGCAGCCGGTCCATGGGCAGGGGCTCGAGGATCACGCCGGTGGAGAATGGCAAAACCGCTTGCTCGTCACACTTTAGCAGGCGCGCGACTTCCGCGCAGGCGCGGCGGGCATCCGCTAGCCCTTGGCTGCCGGTACCGGCATTGGCGTTGCCGGTGTTGATGACCAGGGCCCGAATGGCATGCCCCTGCGCCAGCCGCTCGCGACACACGGTCACCGGCGCGGCACAGAAGCGGTTTTGAGTGAATACCCCGGCGACACGGCTGCCCGGGTCGAGGGCGATGACGGTCAAATCGGGGCGCCCTGGTTTCTTGATGCCGGCCGCGGTGATTCCAAGGCGCGCACCAGCGATGGCTCGCAATCGTTCGGGGGGGGTGGGCGTGAGATTGACGGGCATGGCGGCTTCCTTTCGGGAAGCCGCCATTTTATCCGAAGCGATGTCTCAGGCTCGCGTGTCGATGTTCTGGCCGAGATGCGGCGGATTGCTGGCAGCCACCGGCTGGGGCTTTGGCACCGCGTCGATCAAAGCCAGTGCCGTGGCTGCCTCGGCTTCCAGCGCCTTCTTCAGCACCCGCACCTGACGTTCCTGGTCCAGAGGCTGGGCGATGGCGCCACCGACGATGGAAGAGGAGATTTCCATGATGCGCTCCGCAAGCAGTTCACGCCCGTATTATCGACGCATCCCTGCGCTGGCTGAAGGGTGCGGCCCCACGCCGAACGTAGCCCAGCCCCGTACCCCTGACCGGCCTGCTGCTACACTGCAAGCATGCCCATCCACAACGCCGACATCGCCGCCATCTTCGAGGAGATCGCCGATCTCCTGGAAATCCAGGATGCCAACCCTTTCCGCGTGCGCGCCTATCGCAATGCCGCGCGCACCATAGGCGAATACGGGCGGGAAGTGGCAGGGCTTTTGGCAAACGGCGAGAAACTGCCCAAGCTTCCCGGCATCGGCGCCGACCTGGCCGCCAAAATCGAGGAAATCGCCACCACAGGCCGCTGCCGCTTCCTGGAGCAATTGCGCAGCCAGTTGCCGCCCACCATCACCCAACTTCTGCACATCCCAGGCCTGGGGCCCAAGCGCGTGAAAATGCTCTACGACAGCCTACAGGTGCAAACCCTGGATCAGCTCGCGCGCGCCGCGCAAGCCGGCCGCATCCGCGAATTGCCGGGGTTCGGGGAAAAAACCGAGCGTGCCATCCTGGAAGCCATCCGCGCTCACGCCTCCCAAGAGCGCCGCTATTCCATTGCCCTGGCCACGCAGTACGCGGAGGCCCTGATCGCCCATCTGCGCCGCGCACCCGGTGTGAAGCAGGCGGTGGTGGCCGGCAGCTACCGGCGCGCAAAAGAGACGGTCGGCGATCTCGACATCCTGGTGACTGCACGGCAGGGGCGGCCAGTGATGGAGCATCTGATGACCTACGACGAGATCGCCGATGTGCTCTCCCATGGCGACACCCGTTCCAGCGTGGTGTTGCGCAGCGGCATCCAGGTGGACGTGCGCGTGCTGCCACCGGAGAGCTACGGCGCGGCGCTACATTATTTCACCGGCTCCAAGCCCCACAACATCGCCATCCGCAAGCTGGGCCAGGAACGGGGCTTGAAGATCAACGAATACGGCGTGTTCCGCGGCGATGAGCGCATCGCTGGCGAGACCGAAGAATCCGTCTTCGCCGCCGTGGGCCTGCCCTGGATTCCGCCGGAACTACGGGAAGACCGGGGCGAAATCGAAGCCGCGCGGGCCGGTCGTCTGCCCAAGCTGGTGGAACTGAAGGACCTGCGTGGCGATCTGCACGTGCACAGCAAGGCCTCCGACGGCCGTCATGGCCTGCGCGAACTAGCGGAGGAAGCGCGTCGACGCGGGTTTCAGTATCTCGCCATTACCGACCATTCACCGCGCCTGGCCGTCACCCATGGGCTGGATGCAAAGAGGCTTTCACGCCAGATGGACGAGATCGATCGACTCAACGAGGAACTCGAGGACATCCGCCTGCTCAAGGGCATCGAGGTGGATATCTTGGAAGACGGCTCCCTGGATCTGCCAGACGACGTTCTGGGTCGATTGGATCTGGTCGTGGCGGCCGTGCATAGCCATTTCAATCTGCCGCGGGAGCAGCAGACCACGCGCATCCTGCGCGCCATGGATCATCCCCACTTTACGCTGCTCGCCCATCCCAGCGGCCGCGAGATCGGCGGTCGCCCGCCCATGGACGTGGACATGGAACGCATCATCCGCCACGCGCGCGAGCGTGGCTGTTATCTGGAGCTCAATGCCCAGCCGGAACGGCTCGATCTCACCGATCTCTATTGCCAGATGGCCAAGGCCGAAGGCGTGCTGGTGGCCATCGATTCCGATGCCCACACCCTGCTCGACTTCGACCATCTACGCTTCGGCATCGGCCAGGCACGCCGTGGCTGGCTGACGGCGAAGGACGTGCTCAACACCCGCACCATCAACACGCTCTTGCCTTTGCTGAAACGAACCATGTGAGTCTGCCCATCACGCAATCAGCCACAGGGTCACACCCAGCCAGCAGGCGAAGGTGAACAGGATATGGGCATCGAACAACAGGTCGGAAGCGGGATCCTCTCCGCGGCTTTCGTGGTGCATCATGTAGATGTAGCGAAAGATCCCATATAGGACGAAAGGCACGGTGTAGATAAGATTGGTGGTGCCGTGGCGGGCAACGGTGTCGGCACTCACCGTATAGAGACTGTAGCTCATCACCACGCCCGCGGCCGCCACGGAGAGCATGTGATCCAGAAGCTCCGGCCCGTAGTGGGCGAGCACCTTGCGCTGCACGGCAGCCGCGCCTGCCGCAGCGCTCCATTCCGCGCGCCGCTTTGCGAAACCCAAAAACAGGGTCAGGAACAGCCCTGTGAGGAGTAACCACTGGGAAGGTGCGATGTCCACCCCCACCGTGCCCGCCAGGATGCGCAGCATGAAACCGGCGGCGATGAGGAACACGTCCAGGATCACCACCTGCTTGAGACCCGCGGAGTAGGCGAGATTGATGAGCGCATAGGCCGCGATGAGCCGGAGCACGGTCGCCGAGACCCAGGCGGCGATCGCTGCCGCCGCGCCGGTGAGCAGCAACGCCAAAACCAACGCGGCAGGCACGCCGACGGCACCACTGGCGAGGGGTCGATGCCGCTTCACGGGATGGCGGCGATCCGCCTCGCGATCGGCCAGATCGTTGATTACATAGATGGCGCTGGCCATGAAGCTGAAGGCCAGCGCCGCTGCCACCACGCGCATTACCAATCCCGTATCGCCCCAGGCGTGGGAGAACAAAAGCCCGGCAAAGACGAACAGGTTCTTCACCCATTGGCGGGGACGCATCAAGCGAATCAGGGCAGACAGCGCCATCCCATTCACCTGTGTGCGGCCCGGCAGGCTTCTTTCGGGAAGTACTTTTCGCAGAAATAGCAACCACCCATGGGTAGGAAGCGCGGCACGGCGTAGTACTTCTCCTTGATCGGACGCAACACCTGCTCACGGTAGCGGGGATAATCGAACCCCTCACCCAGCACAAGATAAAAACGCGCCCCCTCCACACTGAAATTCTGGAAACTCACGCGCCGGAAGTAGGGGCCGAACTTGTCGAACTCTGGTTCCTTCTTGAGCAAGATGAGGATGTTCTTGCCATCGAGGGCGCGGAAATCGGTGACGATGTCGTCATGGCGGGCATGGCTGGAAGCCTCGCCAAACACGATGAAGGGGCGCTTGGCGTGGTAGGCGATGATCGCGGAAGCGGAATAGCCATCGGTGGCGAACACATAGCGGTCCTCATAGGGGGCGAGCTCTGCCAGAATGGTCTGCGGGCGCAGCATGAACACCATGCCGTCGTATTTGCTCCAACGCTCAAACGCCTGGAGGGGCAGCAGGGCAAAGACCAGAATGGCCAGCAAATGCAGCCCGGTCAATACCATCATGAATTTCAGCGCACGGCGCAGGGCGCTGGCTTCCAGCACCAGGGCGGCGAAAATGAAAAAGAAGGGGTAGAAGGACAGTACCCAGTGCAGGCCGATCAACTTCACGAAGGAAAGCAACCCGAACACGCCGAAGGGCACGGCGGTACAAAGCCCAAAATAGCGCGCCTTCGCGGAAGTGAAGTGCTTGCGCGCACGCCACAGGGCAATCAGCAGCGGCGGCGTGAAAAGATAGATCAAGAGCGCAAGGTAGATGAGCGGGCGCTCGATAGCAAATCCCGCGTCACCATGCCGGTTGAACACGTTGAACATGATGTTCGCCCAGCAATGGCCGTAATTCCAATAAACATTGAGGGCGATGAACGGCATCGCCGCTAGCAACAGCAACAGGAAGCGGCGATGGCGGGAAGCGTCATGGGGCCCGAGCAGCCAATGGACGAGATAGGCCAGCGTGAGCAGTGCCGCAAAATATTTGGACAACCAGGCAAGCCCGAGGAAGATGCCCGCCCAGAAATAATCGGCGGGCCTTTTGCTTTGTTCCCCGCGCCACAGCAGCGCCGCGGAGAGAAAACTCCAAACGATGAGGCCGCTGTCGGTGGTGATGATGACATTGAGCAGGCTGGTGGGTGCGACCAGGTAGAGGAGGGCCGCCAGATACGCCTTCTCCCGGTTCACGTCGCGCAACAGGTGGAAGATGCCATAACCCACCAGCAAAGAAGCCAGCACCGCCGGCAGTCGCAGCACCCACCCTGCCTCCGAGAAGGGCAGCATGAGGGCCAGCAGCCATCCCACCATGGGCGGATGGTCGTAATAGCCGAGCGCAGGTTCGCGGCCCCAGATCAGAAAATAGGCCTCATCCCCGGACATGGGCGCCACCGCCGCGAGCACCAGCTTGAGCAGGAGGCCAAGCCCGAGAACCCAATGGAATGCGCGTGCCAGACGCAGATCAGCTCCGCTCATTGATTCCTCCCTCGAAGCGTAGCAAGCGGAAGCGTTCACGCTTCTCCCCGGGCCGGCCGCCTTCCCACAACCTCACCCAACCCGGGCCAGGTCGCGTCTCCGGCGTGCGCGGGTTCCATTGCAACAGGAACAGATCACATTCCATGCCCTCGAAATCCTCCACCCTGCGCACCCGCAAGCCAGCGTAGTAATAAAGCAATGCGCGGTGGGCATCGGACAAGCCAGCGCCCGCGATGCACGTATAGTGCGCCGGCAAATGCGCCTTCAGGTCCAGGAACGGTCGCGCATAGCTGCGCCCATGGTCGAGCCAGGGCAGCCACAGGGTGGCGAGTAATCCCCAGAACAGGGTGATGCCCGCCGCCCAGTTCACCGCCGCGCGCCGACCCGAACGGAAGGAACGACGCAGGGGCAGCAGCCAAAAAAAGGTGAGCAATAGCGCCACCAGGAAGGGTGTCCAGGAAAAGCGGGGCACGTAGCCCGGAACCAGCTCAAGAAGATGGCTGGCGAAGCGCGCCGGCACCCCGGTCATGAGGGCCAACCACGCCACCCAGAGAAACAGCGCCGCCGCACCGAAACCCATGATGCCAAACCAACCCAGGGCGTTGGCCGCGCCACGGCGCAGGGTATCGATGCCGGCAGCCGCCAGCAGAGCAAGCGGCAGCAGTAAGGGGAGCGCCAGGGTGTCGCTGCGCTGGGGCATGCCCGACAGCACGCCCAACACCACGCCGAAAAACACCAGGGGTAACTGGTAGCGGGGTTCCACCAGCAGCTTGCGCCGGTAGCCCAAGAGAGTCCAGACGGCCAAAGGCAAGGCCGGCCAGGCGAACCATGTCAGCAGTTCCGCGTAGTAGGCAAGCTGCCCCGGGAAATGGCCAAAGGAAAACTCGATGAGGCCGCGGCCGCTTTCCTGCCAGAACCGATGCAGCCATTCCGGTGCCCGTCGGGCAATAAGCGCCGGCCAGATGGCCAGCCAGGGCAGGCTGGCGAAACCCGCCAGGACAAGCCCGCGGCCGTAGGTTCGGCTGCGCCACTGGGGGAAGAATGGCAGCAACAAAGCGGTCAAGCCCAGCACCACCACCGGGGTGGGTCCGCTCGCCAAGAAGGCCATACCCAGCCCCTGCCCTAGCAGCACGCCACCCGACAGCCGCCCCTGGGCGAGCAGGGCAAACCCCGCCAGCGCCAGCGCATAGCCCGCGAGTACCGCCGTGTCGGGCTGCATTTCGTGACCATTGGTGATTAGGCCCACACAGCCCAGCAGCACCACCACCGTGGGGCGTCCCAGGCCCGGCCCCATGAGCAGCCGCCCGGCATAACCCAGAGCCAGGAAGCTTGCCGCAACGAACAGGCCGCTGGCGAGGCGTGCCGCATCGTGCAGGGGCAGCCAACCGGCCAGCAGGCGAGCGAGAAGCGCCGCCACCCAGTAATAGAAGGGGCCGTGCTCGAAGGTGGTCTCGCCGGCGATCGCAGGCACCAGCCAGTCGCCACTTATCAGCATGTGATGCACGACCCCGAAGGTCACGGCGTCGCGGGGCTTCCAGGGATCGTGTCCGACCAGGCCGGGCAGCAGCCAGGCGCAGGTCAAAAGCAGCAGCAGGATCAGCTTGCTGGCTTCCGACTGCTCGGCCCGACCCGTGGCCGAAACAGGCGTGCCCGTCTGCCTCATGTCAGCCTTCGCAAGGCGCCGCAGCGGCCACCGCCGGCGGCACGCGCTCGATGAGACGGGGATCGAAGGGCTTGGGCAGAATGTAGTCGCGACCGAAGGAGAGGGCGGTCAGGCCATAGGCCGCCAGCACCTCGGGCGGCACGGGCTCCTGTGCCAATTCCGCCAGAGCATGCACCGCGGCGATGAGCATGGGAGGGGTGATGCGCTTGGCGCGCGCGTCGAGGGCGCCCCGGAAAATGAAGGGAAACCCCAGCACGTTGTTCACCTGGTTGGGATAGTCGGAGCGGCCGGTGGCCATCACCAGGTCGTCGCGCACGGCATGGGCCGCCTCGGGCCGGATCTCGGGGTCGGGATTGGCCAAAGCGAAGACCACCGGCCGCGGTGCCATCGAGCGCACCATCTCGGGCGTCACCAGATTGGGGCCGGATACGCCCACGAACACATCGGCGCCCACCATGGCCTCGGCCAGGGTGCGTCTGTCGGTCTCACGCGCGAAGGGCTGCTTGTAGGGATTGAGATCGGTGCGGCCGCTGTGGATCACGCCTTTGCTGTCCACGAGGAGGATGTTCTCGGCACGCGCGCCCATGCTAAGCAGCAGGTTCATGGAGGCCAGCCCCGCCGCGCCCGCCCCGAGACAGACGATGCGCGCGGACTCTAGGACCTTGCCCTGAACCTTGAGGGCATTGATCAGACCGGCGCAGATGATCACGGCGGTGCCGTGCTGGTCGTCATGGAACACTGGAATGTCAAGGCGCTCGGTCAGGGCCTTTTCAATCTCAAAACAATGGGGCGCGGCAATATCCTCAAGATTGATACCACCGAAGGTGGGGGCGATCGCCGCCACGGTCTCGATGAAATGCTGCGGCGACGAGGCCGCAACCTCGATGTCATAGACGTCGATGTCGGCGAAACGCTTGAACAGCACGGCCTTGCCCTCCATCACCGGCTTGGAGGCAAGCGGCCCCAGGTTGCCCAGGCCCAGGATGGCGCTGCCATCGGAGATCACCGCCACCAGATTTCCCTTGTTGGTATAGCGATAGGCGGCGTTCGGATCGCGGGCGATTTCCCGCACCGGCTCGGCGACACCGGGGCTGTAGGCAAGGGTGAGATCGGCTGCCGTGGCGCAGGGCTTGGTGGCGGTGACCGCCAGTTTCCCGGGACGGGGAAACTCGTGGTAGGCCAGCGCGGCCTGGCGCTGCTCGGAACGGGACGGGGGCTCGCTCATGGAAGCTTCCTGGGGTGAAAGGCGAAAGCCGCCATTTTAACGATATCGCCGTGGGATCGAATACGCGCACGCACTGCGTAGCGCTAGGCGGGAATGTCTGGGATGAGCAGCATGTTCAGCCGCACGATTTCGTCCTTCAGCCAGAGCTTGCGCTTCTTCAGCCGGCGCAGGCGCAGCTCGTCCGGAAAGGGCATGGCGGCAAGGGCGGTCACCACCGCATCCAGATCACGATGTTCCAGCGTGAGTTCGGCGATGCGCCGGCGGATGGCTTCGGCTTCTTCTTCGGTCATGGCGGCTTCGGCTCATTATGCGCCGCCGCCCCCGTGCGTCAACCCTGTCCGGCGTAGAATCGACGTAGCATGCGTCCTCTGTTCCATCCGCAACTGGTGAACGACCCCTTCGGCGACCCGGCCCTCTATGTGGACTGTCTGTTTGAGGGCCGCGCCTTGTTGTTCGACCTCGGTGATTTGCGCGCCCTGCCACCCCGTAAGTTGCTGCGCATCAGTCACGTATTCGTGTCCCATGCCCACATGGACCACTTCATGGGCTTTGACTGGTTGCTGCGCGTCTGCCTCGGCCGCGACCGCGCCATGCACCTGTTCGGCCCGCCCGGTTTCCTCGATCAAGTCGAGCACAAGCTCGCCGCCTACACCTGGAACTTGGTACACAACTACGAAACCGACTTCACCCTCCACGTTACGGAAATCGAGCCCGGCCGTGGCGCGCGGCGTGCCTGCTTCCGCTGCCGGAACGCCTTCCGGCGGGAAGAAGAAGCCAGCTTTCCCGCGACGGATGTGCTGGTGGCAAAGCCCCTGTTCCGCGTACGCTCGACTCTGCTCGACCACCGCACGCCTTGCCTCGCCTTCGCCTTGGAGGAGCAAGCCCATGTCAACGTCTGGAAAAACCGGCTCAAGGAAACGGGGCTAGCACCGGGCCCTTGGCTGCGGCTGGCGAAGCAGGCCATGCTTGAGGCCAAGCCAGACGACACGCCAATCGAGGCCCTCACCCAGGAGGGGAAAAAGCGCATGGTGACCCTGGGCATGCTGCGCGGTGACGTGGTGCACAGGGGGCCGGGCCAAAAAATCGTGTACGTCACCGACGCGGTCTATCACGAGGAAAACGCCCGGCGCATCATCGCGCTCGCGCAAGGTGCCGACCTTCTCTTTATCGAAACCCCCTTCCTCGACGAGTTGGCAGAGCGCGCCCGGAAAAGATGTCACCTCACCGCCTGGCAGGCGGGCACCCTCGCCCGCGCCGCGGGCGTAAACCAGGTCGTGTCCTTCCACTACTCGCCCATTTATCGGGGCCAGGAAGCGCGCCTGCGCGAGGAGCTCGCCGCCGCCTTTCGAGGCGAGACGACCCTGGCCGCCACGGCGAAGTCCGGGGGCCTGCTACCTCCTCTGCCCTGAGCCGGCCGAAACAAGCCCAGGCGAGGGGCAATCCCGCTTTGTGAGCACCGGACATTTGCACGAGCGCTTGCCCCCATGCCCACTGGGCGGCAGGCGAACGAAACGCGGTATGGCGGGTCACATGGGCAGTTGCCCGAGGGGCTTTCGCCGCGGCTTTATCCCCTGCTGGAAATGTGGAACAATCGGGTCAAGAGCTAAATGAGGATTTGGAAATGATCGACCGTGACGGGTACCGCCCGAACGTCGGCATTATCCTGGCCAATGCCAAAGACGAGGTCTTCTGGGGCAAGCGCATCCGGGAGCATTCCTGGCAGTTCCCGCAAGGGGGCATCAAGCGCGGTGAGACGCCGGAGCAGGCCATGTATCGCGAGCTCTACGAAGAAGTGGGGCTTAGGCCCGAGCACGTGCGCATCCTGGGGCGGACCCGCAATTGGCTGCGCTACGACGTGCCGAGCCAATGGGTGCGGCGGGAGTGGCGCAGCACCTACAAGGGCCAGAAACAGATCTGGTTCCTGCTGCGCCTGATCGGGCGCGACTGCGATGTCTGTCTGCGCGCCAGCGACCATCCAGAGTTTGATGCCTGGCGATGGCACGCGTACTGGGTGCCTCTGGAAAGTGTGATCGAGTTCAAGCGCGAGGTGTACCGCCTGGCGCTCACGGAGCTGGAGCCCTACCTGCAGCGGGACAAACCGCGCACGCGGCGGAATTTCTCCGGCGCCGCCAAGGCAGGCGCCTGAAGCTACAGCCACACCGATCATCGTCTATGCTGAGAACGTGTGCCGTTTCCCCTCGGGGGAGAAAGGAGCGCCCGTGCTCAGTGAGTTCCATCCCCTCCCCCGGCACCGGCTCGACGCCGGCGCCGGGCTGGTCCGTCCCGACCGCCATGCCTATCAGCAGCCCCGTCTCACCGATCCCGCCCTGGTGGTGATGACCGACCTGCGGGTCGTGCCACCCGCCACCGTCGGCCCCGCGGTACCCCTCGACCAGGCCCACCAGCAGATGATGCGGCGCGGCGTGCGGCTGTTGTTCGTGGTGGACGGCGACGAGCGTCTGCTTGGGCTCATCACCGCCAGCGACATCCTGGGCGAGAAACCCCTGCAGTACATCGAGCAGCGCGGCGGGACCCGGCGCGACATTCCCGTGCACGACATCATGACGCCCCACGACGCCCTGGAGGCCCTCACCCTGGCGGACGTGCTGGCGGCGCGGGTAGGCGACATCGTGGCCACCCTTCAGGCTTGCGGCCGCCAGCATGCGCTGGTGGTCGAGCAGGAGGAGCGCAGCAGTTGGCAGCAAGTGCGCGGCCTGTTCTCCTCCACCCAAATCGCCCGCCAGCTGGGGATGGAAATTCCCCTGGCGCGCAAGGCGCAGACCTTCGCCGAGCTGGAAGCGGAACTGGGGAAGTAAGATGGCAGCGCTACGGCAGGCGCCCACCCTCGAAGCCGGCGAGCCTTTGTGGAAGCGAGTCCCCACCCGGGACGAGGCGGGTCGCCCGCTGGCAGATTTCATGATGCTCATCCCCGGTCTGCGCGATCGGCCGCAGGCCGGCATCCTGGCCGTGGTGGTGCAAGTACGGCGCGCCCTGGCGGAGAGCCGGGAGGTGGTGTTCGCTCACCTGGACCTGCGCCTGAATCTCCTCTGGGTGTCGGTTAGGGCGCGGCCTGGCATCACCCTACAAGTGGCCGCGCGGATCCGAGAGCGGGTCCCCGAGGCCCGCCTGATCGGCCAAAAACGCTTCTATTGACAATGTGTTGCGTCGAAGAAACGGGCCAGCTCCGAGCTGGGGGTGGTTTTTTGTTCCGGCGTTGACTTCGCGCGACGCCGGGACTATACTGCGTTCACAGTTTAGACTTAGTCTAACTGCTGAATGATGTTCATTTCTTGATCAAGGAGAGCAACATGCCTAGCCTGAAAGGTTCCAAGACCTTCGAAAACCTGAAATACGCCTTTGCCGGCGAATCCCAGGCCAACCGCCGCTACCTCTATTTCGCGGCCAAGGCCGACGTGGAAGGCTACAACGACGTGGCGGCCGTGTTCCGCTCCACCGCGGAGGGCGAGACCGGCCATGCCCATGGCCACCTGGAATACATGGAAGCCGTGGGTGATCCCGCCACCGGTCTGCCCATCGGCTCCACCGCCGACAACCTGAAGGCCGCCATCGCGGGCGAGACCCACGAGTACACCGACATGTACCCGGGCATGGCCAAGACCGCCCGCGAGGAAGGCTTCGACGAAATCGCCGACTGGTTTGAAACCCTGGCGAAGGCCGAGCGTTCCCACGCCAACCGCTTCCAGAAAGCCCTGGACACGCTGGGTTCCTGAAGCCACGTGGCAGGCAGCCCCGCACGGGGCTGTCAACAGAAGGGCCCGCAACGGCGGGCCCTTCTGTTGACCCCTTAGACCAAACGAGACCCATCATGACCGTACGTGAAGGCAGCCTGGAAGCCCCGACCCGCCATCCCATCGACTGGAAGAATCCGGATTTTTACGACGAAGACAAACTCTACCAGGAGTTGGAACGCGTCTATGACATCTGCCACGGCTGCCGCCGCTGCGTCAGCCTGTGCACGGCCTTCCCCACCCTGTTCGACCTGGTGGACGAATCGCCCAGCATGGAGGTGGACGGCGTGAAGAAGGAAGATTACTGGAAGGTGGTGGACCAGTGTTATCTGTGCGACCTCTGTTTCATGACCAAATGTCCCTACGTGCCCCCCCACGAGTGGAACGTGGACTTCCCCCACCTCATGCTGCGCGCCAAGGCCATCAAGTTCAAGAAAGGCGAAGTGAAGTTCCGGGACAAGCTGCTCTCTTCCACCGATGCCATGGGCAAGCTCGCCACTATTCCCGTGGTGGTACAGACGGTGAATGCCCTCAACCGCAATCCCAGCGCGCGCAAGGTGATGGACCAGATGCTCGGCATCCACCAGGAACGCGTCTTGCCCGAGTACGCTGCAACCAAATTCCGGTCTAGTGCACGACCGCGCGATGATTTCCCGGTGCGCGATGGCAGCCGCACGCCCGGCAAGGTGGCCATCTACGCCACCTGCTACGTAAATTACAACGAGCCCGGCATCGGCCACGATCTGATCAAGATCCTGGAGCACAACGAGATCCCCACCCGACTGGTGGAGAAGGAAGCCTGCTGCGGCATGCCCAAGCTGGAGCTAGGCGATCTCGAGGCCGTGGCGCGGCTTGCACAAACCAACATCCCCCAACTGGCGAAACTTGCCCGCGAAGGTTACGCCATCCTCACCGCCGTGCCCTCCTGCACGCTCATGTACAAGCAGGAATTGCCGCTCATGTTCCCGGATGATCCAGACGTCAAGGCGGTGCAGCAAGCCATGTTCGATCCCTTTGAATACCTGGTGCTGCGCCGCCTCGACGGACTACTCAAGACCGATTTCAAGAAGCCGCTGGGCAAGGTCGCCTACCACATTCCCTGCCACCTGCGCGTGCAGAATATGGGGCAAAAGACCCGCGAAATGCTGCAACTGGTGCCAGACACGCAGATCCACGTGGTGGAGCGCTGCTCCGGCCACGATGGCACGTGGGGCGTGAAGAGCGAATTCTTTGCCAACTCCATGAAGATCGGTAGGCCGGTGTTCCGCGCCATGGCCGAGCCAGGGCCCGACTACGTCTCTTCCGACTGCGCCATCGCCGGCCGCCACATCATGCAGGGCATGGGCGCGGGCACCCAGGCGCAAAAGGCTCACCCCCTCACCCTGATCCGCATCGCCTACGGACTCTGAACCACGCGAAGGAGCACACCATGCCGCAACTGACCCGTTCCGATCTGCTTTCCCTGGAGGCCTACGCGAAGGCGCGACCGCAGATCCGCGCCAAGGTGATGGCACACAAGAAGAACCGCACCGTGCACTTGGGCGACCACATGACGCTGATTTTCGAGGACGCCCTCACCATCAGCTACCAGGTGCAGGAAATGCTGCGCGCCGAGCGCATCTTCGAAGAAGAAGGCATCCAGGACGAGCTCGATGCCTACAATCCCTTGATCCCGGACGGCACCAACTGGAAGGTGACCCAGATGATCGAATATCCGGATCTGGAGGAGCGACGCATCATGCTGGAGCGCCTCAAGGGCATCGAGGACCAGACCTGGGTGCGCATCGCCGGCTTCGACAAGGTGTATGCCATCGCCGACGAAGACCTGGAGCGGGAGAACGAGGAAAAGACCTCCTCCGTTCACTTCCTGCGTTTCGAGCTCACCCCGGAGATGATCGCCGCAGTGAAGCGCGGTGCCGCCATCGGGGTCGGCGTGGACCATCCCGAGTACACCGCAACCTTTGAACCGCTACCGCCAGCCATCCGCGCCTCGCTGGCAAACGATTTGGCATGAGCACCTAGCCGGCGCTTTTCTCTATACTGTCCGCGAAATTTTGCGGAAATGCCCGGGAAGGAGTCAGCGCATGCTGCAAAGCCAGATGATCAAGCTGGTGGAGTCGCGCCTGCGGCGCCACAACCTGCCGGTGGCCCTGGAGCTGTGGAACGGCCAGGCCTTCAAGCTCGTCGACGAGCCGGCGGTGAAGGTGAGGATCAATCGCCCCAACGCCCTGCTGCATCTTGCCAATCCCAGCCTGGGCAAGCTCGCCAAGAGCTACGTGGAACGGGACATCGACCTCACAGGGACCACCCGCGACATCATCCGCCTGGGCGAGTCCCTGTGCGACGGGGTGGTATGCGGGGACAAGAAGGGCAGCCGTTTCCTGTCCTGGTGGCGCCACTCCAAGCCCGCCGACCGCAAAAACATCAGCTACCACTACGACGTCTCCAATGATTTCTATGGTCTGTGGCTGGACGCGCGCCGGGTCTATTCCTGCGCCTATTTCCGCACGCCCGACGACACCCTGGACGTTGCGCAAGAGCAGAAACTGGAACATATCTGTCGCAAACTCCATCTCAAGCCCGGTGAACGCTTTCTCGACATTGGCTGTGGCTGGGGCGGTCTCATTCTGTGGGCCGCGGAACGCCATGGAGTGCGCGCCGCCGGGATCACCCTCAGCCAGAACCAGTACGAATACGTGCGCCAACAAATCCGTGCCCGCGGCCTGGACGGGCAGGTAGAGGTCCATCTCATGGACTACCGCGACGTGCCCGAGACAGAGCCCTTCGACAAGATCGCCTCGGTGGGCATGTTCGAGCATGTGGGCCGCGCCAATCTGGGCAAGTATTTCGCCAAGATCCAGCGCCTCCTCAAGCCCGGGGGACTCGTGATGAACCATGGCATCACTGCCGCCAGCCGCGCCAGCGGCGGCCTGGGAAGCGGCATCAGCGAATTCATCGACGAGTACGTGTTCCCCGGCGGCGAGCTGGTACACGTGTCGGAAGTGATCGACAGCCTATCGGCTCAGGGGCTGGAATGCTGGGACGCGGAATGCTTGCGTCCCCATTACGCGCGCACCCTCTGGCACTGGGTGGAACGACTGGAAGCCCACGCCGCCGAGGCCAAACGCTTGGTGGGCGAGGAAAAATTCCGCATCTGGCAGATCTACATGGCAGGCTCCGCCCACGCCTTCGAGCGCGGCTGGATGTCGCTATTCCAGATCCTGGCCGGCAAACCCCTGGCCGACGGGCGGCTCCCCTATCCCCTGACCCGCGAACACGTGTATGCCTAGCGCCGCTACGGACTCACAAAAAAAGTAGCCGATAGGCCACGCGATCGGACCGTATTCCTGGGAAACGGGGCATTGGAAAGGCAAAGCCTACGGGAGCGGCTTGAGCCGCGGCGGCTGGGCGGCAAGTTAAAATAAGCCATGCGTTCGATCCTGCTTAGCTTCTGCCTTGCCTGTCTGCTGCTCGCGCCCACTGCACACGCCGCTTGGGGTGAGTTCGAGTACGATTTCGACAACGAAAAGCCCTGGGTGGAACTTGAGGCCCAGTTGCCGCCCTATCCCCGCCTGGAAGCGGCACTCCCCTTCTTCGTCTCGGCTGCCACCGACAACCGGTTTTTCATCGACCCCCAATCCATCTCCGTGGGAGAGGATGGCGTGGTGCGCTACGCGTTGATCGTTATCTCTCCTTCCGGGGCCACCAACATCACCTTCGAGGGCATGCGCTGCGGTGCGCATGAATTCAAGATCTACGCCTTCGGTCGCGGCGGCCAGTGGGCGCGCAACCGCTATGCCCAATGGAAACCCATCGAATACAAGGACCGCAATCGCCAGCATCACATGCTCTACGACGACTTCTTCTGTCCGGGCGGCATCATCGCCAAGGACGCGCCGGAAATCGTGTTCGCCCTGAAGCGAGGTATCCATCCACGCGCGGAGCAGCCATGACGGCAGTCGGCGAACAGACCCTGCGGGTGAGCGAGATCTTTCACTCCCTGCAGGGCGAATCGACTCGGGCAGGGTTGCCCACGGTATTCATTCGCCTCACCGGCTGCCCCTTGCGCTGCGGCTATTGCGATACGAGCTATGCGTTCAGCGGCGGCGAAACCTTGAGCATCGGGCGCATCCTCGCGCGCACCGCAACCTATGGCACGCGCTATGTGTGCGTGACGGGCGGTGAGCCCCTCGCCCAGAAAAATACGCTCGATTTGCTCACCGCTCTGTCCGATGCGGGCTATCGCGTTTCCCTGGAAACTAGCGGTGCGCTGGACATCGCGCCAGTAGATGCGCGCGTCGTTCGCATCGTCGACATCAAGACCCCGGGCTCGGGCGAGGTGGAGAAAAACCGCTGGGACAACCTCGCTCACCTGCGCGATACGGACGAAGTGAAGTTCGTCCTGTGCGACGAAGCGGATTACCGCTGGGCAGTGGATAGGCTCGAGGCGCACGACCTCGCGCGACGCTGCACGGTCCTCTTCTCACCGGTTTGGGAGCGCCTGGCACCGCGCCTGCTGGCCGAGTGGATCCTGCGCGATCGCCTGCCGGTCCGTTTCCAGCTCCAGCTACACAAGATTCTCTGGGGGAGCGAGCCGGGACGATGAGGAACCAGCCATGACCCATCGCGATGCCATCGTGCTGCTGTCGGGAGGGCTGGACTCTGCCACCACCTTGGCCATCGCGAGCGCGGAAGGCTTTCGCTGTCATTGTCTCTCCCTCGACTATGGCCAGCGGCACCGCGCGGAGTTGGATGCAGCCGCGCGCGTCGCGCGCGCATTGGGCGCGGCGGAGCAACGCGTGGTGACGCTTGACCTTTCCGTGTTCGGCGGCTCGGCGCTGACCGACACGCGGCTTGCGGTACCCACACAGGCGAGCCCGCCCGGGGAGATTCCCATCACCTACGTGCCGGCGCGCAATACCATCATGCTCGCCCTCGCCCTGGCCTGGGCGGAAGTGCTGGGCGCCCAGGACATCTTCATCGGCGCCAACGCCGTGGACTATTCCGGCTATCCCGACTGCCGCCCTGAATACATCGCGGCCTTCGAACGCATGGCCAACCTCGCCACACGAGCCGCGGTGGAAGGCCATCCCACACGCATCCATGCGCCTCTGATCGCCCTCACCAAGGCCGACATCATTCGCCGCGGGGTAAGCCTGGGCGTCGATTTTTCCCTCACTGTGTCCTGCTACCAGGCCGACGATGAAGGCCGCGCCTGTGGCCTGTGTGATGCCTGCCGGCTGCGGCGCAAGGGGTTCCAGGATGCCGGCGTAGCGGACCCCACGCGTTACCGCTAAGGCCTGGCGGGCGCTGGTACGTCCATACCAACTATCGAATTTGATTGGAGAAATCCGCAGCCACGCGCCTTGTCGCGGGCGTGCTCGCTCCGTAAAATCCCAACACCCGTCGGCTTCCTGCCGGCGCCGGCACAACTTCCAGCGAGGACACGATCATGGTTTTCGATAGTTTCGGACAGGCCCAGTCCGTCTTTCTGTGGGCGGGGTTTGCCATCGCCCTGGTCATGGGCGCGGTGGTAAACAAGACCAACTTCTGCACCATGGGTGCAGTCTCCGATTGGGTCAACATGGGGGATACGGGACGCCTGCGCGCCTGGGTGTTTGCTCTAGCAGTGGCCATGCTGGGTGTCGCGGTGCTGGAATACCTGGGGCTTGCCAAGCCGGATCTCGCCTTCCCGCCCTATCGCTCCAACCAGCTCGTGTGGCTGGAAAACCTGCTCGGAGGGCTCATGTTCGGTGTGGGCATGACGCTCGCCTCCGGCTGCGGCAACAAGACCTTGATCCGCATCGGGGGCGGCAATCTCAAATCTGTGCTGGTGTTCGCTGTGATCGCCGTGATCGCCTACTTTATGGTCAATCCCTTCCCGGGGAGCGACAAAACCCTGTTCACCGTGCTCTTCTATGACTGGATCCGCCCGGCGGCGGTGATGCTGCCCACCAAGCAAGACTTGGGCGCCCTCGTCGGAGGGGACAAGCCGGCATTGGCGCGCCTGGTGCTGGGCGTGGTGATCGCCCTGGTGCTGATGGGCTTCGCTCTCAAGTCGGAAGATTTCCGCAAGAACTTCGACAACGTGCTGGGCGGGCTGGTGGTGGGGCTGGCCGTCCTCGCCGCTTGGTATGTGACCAGCAATGTCATGGTCCGCGCGGAAGGCGAAACCTACAGCCTGCAGAACTTCGTCGCCGAGCAGTGGGATCTCCTTGCCGCGCCCACCGACGTGAAGCCGGCCCAGTCAGCGGCGCTCTCACCCCAGTCCTATACCTTCATCAACCCCATCGGTCAAACCTTGGGCTACGCCATGGGGGGGTTCAACAAGGCCCTGCTCACCTTCGGCGTCATGTCCGTGTTCGGAGTGATTCTCGGTTCCTTCCTGTGGGCGCTGATCTCGCGCAGCTTCAAGATTGAGTGGTTCGCTTCCGTGCGAGATTTCGTCAACCACCTGGTGGGCGGCATTCTGATGGGCTTCGGTGGTGTGCTGGCCATGGGCTGCACCATCGGCCAGGCAGTGACCGGTGTCTCCACCCTCGCGGTGGGCTCCATCATCACCTTCATCGCCATCGTCCTGGGCAGCGCCATCACGATGAAGATCCAGTACTACAAGATGGTGTATGAAGCGGAAGCCACTTTCCTCAAGGCCTTCGTCACCGCGCTGGTGGATCTCAAGCTCCTACCCGCGGCCCTTCGCAAACTCGAAGCCGTGTAAGCCCGCGCTGCACGCAAGGCCCGCTACCCGCGGGCCTTGCGTGTTGTCAACAAATAGAACTGTCCGGTCTTAAAGCACGTAAACTGTCCGCTTTTCCCCTGTGGGAAGGTGTCCCAC